>JAOUDU010000681.1 GCA_029859085.1 Gammaproteobacteria bacterium
CTTCGCCCGCATCCACGGCTACCCGGTGGGCATCGTCGCCAACAACGGCATCCTGTTCAGCGAGTCGGCGGTGAAGGGCGCCCACTTCGTCGAGCTCTGCGCCCAGCGCAAGACACCCCTGGTATTCCTGCAGAACATCACCGGCTTCATGGTGGGCAAGCAGTACGAGGCCGGAGGCATCGCCCGCCACGGCGCCAAGATGGTGCACGCGGTGGCCTGCGCCAATGTGCCGAAGTTCACGGTGATCATCGGCGGCTCCTTCGGCGCCGGCAATTACGCCATGTGCGGCCGGGCCTACGAGCCGCGCCTGATGTTCATGTGGCCCAATGCGCGTATTTCGGTGATGGGCGGCGAGCAGGCCGCGGGCGTGCTGGCCACGGTCAGGCAGGATGTGCTGTCCCGGGATGGCAAGGCGATGAGCCCGGCGGAGGAGGCCGCGTTCAAGCAGCCGATCCTGGATTTGTACGAGAAGCAGGGCCACCCCTACTACGCGTCGGCGCGGCTGTGGGACGACGGGGTGATCGACCCGGCGGATACCCGCATGGTGCTGGGCCTGTCCATTTCCGCGACCCTGAATGCGCCGATTGAAGAGTCGAAGTTCGGCGTGTTCAGGATGTGATCATGATGCAAACCTCTATATTGATTTGTTCTGCTCCGTTCTCGGCCCGGTTCCCGGTAGGGGTAGCCGGGACACGCTACAAGCACATCCATGTGCGCTCGACTTCGGCCATCCATGGCCTCAGACGGTCCCGGCTACCCCTACCGGGAACCGGACCTCTGTCGGGCGGCAAAATGAGAGAAATCCATGTTCGATAAAATCCTGATTGCCAACCGCGGCGAGATTGCCTGCCGCGTTATCAAGACCGCCCGGCGGATGGGCATCGCCACGGTGGCGGTGTATTCCGATGCGGACCGCGAGGCGCTGCACGTGCGCATGGCGGACGAGGCAGTCCATATCGGTGCGGCGCCGGCCCGGGAGTCCTATTTGCTCGGGGACCGGATCCTGGCCGCGGCCCTGGCTACCGGGGCCCAGGCGATCCACCCGGGCTACGGCTTCCTGTCGGAGAACGCGGGCTTTGCCCGGGCCTGCGCGGAGCAGGGCGTGGTATTCATCGGGCCTCCCACGGCGGCGATCGAGGCGATGGGCTCGAAGTCCGCTGCGAAGCGGATCATGGAGGCCGCCGGCGTGCCGCTGGTGCCGGGCTATCACGGCGATGACCAGGACCCGGCGACCCTGCGGGCCGCGGCGGAGGAGATGGGTTACCCGGTGCTGCTCAAGGCCACCGCCGGTGGCGGTGGCAAGGGTATGCGCCAGGTCTGGTCCGGGGCTGAATTCGGCGAGGCGCTGGCGGCCGCCAAACGGGAGTCCCTGGCGAGTTTTGGCGACGACACGATGCTGGTGGAGAAATACCTGACCCGGCCCCGACACGTCGAGTTACAGGTGTTCTGCGATAACGCCGGCAACGGTGTCTACCTGGCGGAGCGGGACTGCTCGGTGCAGCGCCGGCACCAGAAGGTGATCGAGGAGGCCCCCGCGCCGGGGATGACCGAGGCGCTGCGCAGCCAGATGGGCGAAACCGCGGTGAAAGCGGCCCAGGCCATCGACTACCGCGGCGCCGGCACGGTGGAGTTCCTGCTGGACGAGGACGGCAGCTTCTACTTCATGGAGATGAATACCCGGTTACAGGTGGAGCACCCGGTTACCGAAATGATCACCGGCCAGGACCTGGTGCAGTGGCAGCTGCTGGTGGCGGCGGGCTCACCCCTGCCGCTGGCACAGGACGAGGTTCGCATTCGCGGCCACGCCTTCGAGGCCCGGGTCTACGCCGAGGACCCGGAGAATGATTTCCTGCCGGTCACCGGCACCCTGGTCTACCTGCAGCCGCCGGAGGAGAGCAGGCACGTGCGGGTCGATACGGGGGTGCGCCAGGGCGATGAAGTCAGCGTTTATTACGACCCGATGATCGCCAAGCTGATCGTCTGGGACGAATCGCGGGAGCGGGCCCTGCAACGGCTGGCGACGGCGCTGGCGGCCTACCGCATCGGCGGCACCGTGACCAACCTGGATTTTCTCTACAACCTTGCCACCTGCCGGCCCTTCCGGGAAGCGGATCTGGACACGGGATTTATCACCAGGCACGCCGACCTGATCTTCCACCAGCGTCCCCAGGATTTGGCGCGGGAGCTGCCGCTGGCGGCCCTGGCCCTGCTGCTGCACAAGCAGCAACAGGGCGCCGGCGGCTCCTGTGTGGACCCCTGGTCACCCTGGCAGTCCGGCAACGCCTGGCGCCTGAACGAGC
>JAOUDU010000682.1 GCA_029859085.1 Gammaproteobacteria bacterium
CCGACAGGAGGCCCTTTTTTTTTAACATTGGTCGGGACGGCAGGATTTGAACCTGCGACCACTTGACCCCCAGTCAAGTGCGCTACCAGGCTGCGCTACGCCCCGATGTGGAATTCGCCGGCTCGGCGAGGGCGGCATTATACTCAATACCGCCGGTGATACAAAGGCTATTTCCCGGGTTGCAGGGCCTTGAGAAGCTCTTCCAATTCCTGGATGGTTTCCCTGATCATCAGCTGCTTTTCACCTGTCCCCGCATCGACTTCGCCCTCATCGGTCATGCGCAGTCGGGCGCCGCCGATGGTGTAGCCCTGCTCGTACAGCAGGCTGCGAATCTGGCGTATGGTGAGTACGTCCTCGCGCTGGTAGTAACGGCGGTTGCCGCGGCGCTTGACGGGTTTGAGTTGCGGAAATTCCTGTTCCCAGTAGCGCAGCACGTGGGGTTTGACTGCGCACAGCTCGCTCACTTCACCTATCGTGAAATAGCGTTTTCCGGGGATAGCGGGCAATTCATTGTTGTGGCTCGGTTCCAGCATATTCTTCTACTCGGGCTTTGAGCTTTTGGCCTGGGCGAAAGGTGACCACCCTGCGGGCGGAAATGGGGATCTCCTCTCCTGTTTTGGGATTGCGGCCAGGGCGCTGGCTTTTGTCGCGCAGGTCGAAATTGCCGAAACCAGACAGCTTCACCTGCTCGTTGTGCTCGAGGCATCCGCGGATCTCCTCGAAGAACAGCTCAACAATTTCCTTGGCCTCTCGCTTGTTGAGCCCCAGCTCTTCAAACAGGCGTTCGGCCATTTCAGATTTTGTGAGGGCGCCCATCTTCCCGTTACCTAGTTCCTAAGCTCGGCTTTAAAGTTTTTTTCTAGTGAATCAATCACTTGATTCACTGCCAGATTGACATCTTCGTCGCTAAGAGTGCGCGAATGATCGCGGAAAGTCAAACCCAACGCGAGGCTTTTCCGTTTAGGATCAATACCTTTGCCCTCATAGACATCAAAAAGCCTTAAGTCCCTGAGGTAACCCCCCGCCACCGCACGAACATTTGCCATCAAATCAGCTGATGGGACCGATTTGTCGACAACTACGGCCAAATCGCGCCGAACTTCCGGAAACTTGGAAAGATCGGCAAAGCGAGGAACCAGGCCTTCCAGCACCGCCTGCAGGTCTATCTCGCACACATAGAGGGGCGCCGCCAGGTCCAGCGCGGCCTGGGCGGCCGGGTGCAGCGCCCCGATATAACCCACCGGCTGACCTTTTCTGGTTATCGCCGCGGTCTGGCCCGGGTGCAGGGCTGCCCGCTCCGCGGCCACAAACTGCAGGCTGGCGGCATCGCGGGTGAGGGCAAACAGGCTCTCCAGGTCGCCTTTCAGGTCGAAGAAATCCGCGGACTGGCTGGCAACCGCCCAGGACTCGCCAAAGCGCTGGCCACTGACCACCATGGCCAGGGTCGGCACCTGGCGCAGGCCCGCCTCCCCCGGCAGGAAGCGCAGCCCGGTTTCGTACAGGCGGGTGCGCGGCTGCTGGCGGTTGGTATTGCGCAGGACCGCCCCGACAAGGCCGGGCAACAGGCTGGTGCGCATCACCGCCATATCGGCGGAAATCGGGTTGGCCAGGGCCACCGGCTCGAGCTCCGGGTCGAACAGCTGCTGCAACTTCGGATCGACGAAACTGTAGGTTATGGCCTCGCGGAAACCGCGGGCGGCGAGGTGCCGGCGCAGCTGGCGGACCGGTAATTGCTTCTCGGGCCTGGACGGCATCACCAGCTCGGCCCGGATATAGGTGGCGGGCACCTCGTTGTAGCCGTATACCCGCGCCAGCTCTTCCAGCAGGTCCGTCTCGATGGCGATGTCGAAGCGCCAGCTCGGCACGCTGCAGGTCCAGCCGTCGGCAGTTGCGGCCACGCCCAGGCCCAGCCCGGTCAAAATGCGCTCCACCTCCGCGGCGGGCAGTTCCAGCCCCAGCATTTTGCCGATGCGGGCCGCCCGCAGGCCGACCGGCGGCCGCGCCGGCAGGTCCGCTGCAGCAACGGCCTGCGCGACCGGCCCGGCCTCGCCGCCGACGATGTTCAGCAACAGCCGGGTGGCGCGCTCCATCGCGGCGACCTGCAGTTCAAAATCCACACCGCGCTCGAAGCGGTGGGAGGACTCGGTATGCAGGCCGTAGGCGCGGGCCTTGCCCGCCAGCAGGTCCGGAGTAAAAAATGCCGCTTCCAGCAGGATATTGCTGGTGGTGTCGCTCACGGCGGATGCCTGGCCACCCATGATGCCCGCCATCGCCACCGGGGCCGCGTGATCGGCG
>JAOUDU010000683.1 GCA_029859085.1 Gammaproteobacteria bacterium
ACAACGCCTACAGGGAAGCGCAGAAGCTGCGCAACCTGTCCAATATCTATACCCTGCTGGACCGGGACAACACCTATTACGTGGGCAGCAAGTCCGGCCTGATCACCGCCTACGGCGACCGGGACCCGGGGAACTCCCGCTCACCCATCATTGAACTGCGCCACTTCCAGCTGCCGCCAGAGGCCACCGGCCTCATCGTGGGCCTCAACATGACCTATGACGGCTGGCTGGTTGTCGCCACGGAACACGGTTACCTGTTGGCGATCAGGCGCGACTTCTCAGACTACCGACTCACCCGCATCAATCACAGCGAGGGCGCCGGGAACAAAAGCACCGGGCGCACCGGCTACGGCTGGATACGCAATGGCTTTGCCATCGACCGTGACGGCGGTATCTACATCGCTTCCCAGCAGCATATGCACAAGGTCGTCTGGACCGGCGAGAAGCTCAGCCTGGACGAGAAAGACGGTGCCTGGTCGGTGCCCTACCTGAACGGCTGGGGTCACGGCACCGGCGCCACGCCGTCGCTGATGGGCTTCGGGCAGGAGGACCAGTTCGTGGTGATCACCGACGGGCAACCGCAGATGAATATGGTGCTGTTCTGGCGCAACGCGATTCCCGCTGACTGGCGGCAACTGCCCGGCACACCCAGCCGCCGTATCGCCGGCCAGTTGCCGGTCACCATGAACGATCCCGGCCTGACCGAAATCCAGTCAGAACAGTCCGTGGTGGTGGCGGGCTACGGCGCCCTGGTGGTAAACAACCACCCGCGGAATATTCCCTGGTACCTGCCCAAACAGGCGGCCAGCCTGCTGATCAGTTTCCTGGGCAGCAACCCGCAGTACCAGCCCTATGGCGTGCAGAAATTCCAGTGGGATCCCGACGCGCGCTCCCTGCGACCCGACTGGGTGAACCTGGAAGTCAGTTCACCCAGTTCCGTCCCCATCGTCGGGGTGGGTTCCGGCACGGTCTACCTGATCGGCGCCCGGGATAACCGGTGGACACTGGAGGCCATGGACTGGGACAGCGGTGAATCCCGCTTTCACGACGTTATCGGCGACCAGCGCTACAACGTGCTGTTCTCCGGCACCCTGCTTGATGAAGACGGCCGCATTCACTACGGCACGCCCTGGGGGCGGGTGCGACTGAACATCAACGCGGGCCAGTAACGCAGCCCAGGGGGTCGGAGTCCTGCTCGCATCGATAAAAAAAGGCGGCCTTCGGCCGCCTTTTTCCTGTGCCCTGAGACCCCGCTAGAAATTGTAGCGGGCCGTCATACCAAAAATGCGCTCCGGGACGGTATTGGTCTGGGTATAGGAGCCGCCGCTGATGGGGATATCGTACTGGTCCGGACCCTGCTGGAACACCACGGCGTCCTCGTCGGTCAGGTTCTTGGCCCAGACCGACAGGTCCCAGCGGTAGTCGCTGGCGCGCCAGCCGACGAACATATCCAGTACCTGGAAGGACTCGAAGTTCTCCTGCACGTCGTAGGTGCCGGCGGAGGCCTCGGTGTTGATACGGTCGTCGGTATACTTGAACAGGCCGCGAACATAGACCTCGGTGGCATCCGCCAGCGGGTAGTAGTACTCGGAGTTCAGGGAGAAGGACCACTCGGGCTCGCCGCCCAGGGCCTTGCCGTCGATATCACAGCTGCCGAGTGCCTGTCCCGGCTCGCGCTCGTTGCAGGGTTGGGACGCGCCGTCCCACTCACCCTTGCTGTAGCTCATGGTGCCACCGGCGTTCCAGGTCTCGGTCAGCAGCACCTGGCCGTCCACTTCCACCCCCCAGATATTGGCGTCGCCATTGAATACGATGCCCCCGGGCAGGTCCGCCGGCTGCCCCTGGTCATCGAGCACCTGTACGCCGCGCACGAAGCCCAGGTAACCGTCGAAGGCCTGGTAATACAGTGCGGTATTCAGGGTCGCCCTGCCGTCCCAGAGACGACTCTTGGAGCCGACTTCAAAGGCGTCGCTGGTTTCCTCGTCATACAGCAGGTCGTTCACACCGTTGGGCAGGAACTCTATGTTAGGGCTGGGCACAAGGGAGATACCGCTGGGCCGGTAGCCGCGGTTGTAGGAGATATACAGGTTGGTATCGTCACGCCAGTCCCAGCGCAATGCCGCCGAACCGGTGACCGCGTTTTCTGTTGCAGACTGGTTGCCCTCGGGCACCGCCTCGATTGGGAAATTGTCGGCGAAGCCTTTCTCAATCTGGTCCCGGAACGGCTCATAGGCCGGCGGTACCCAGGTCAGCCCGCCAAAATAGACATCAGAGCGCCGGTAGTTCTCGTAAT
>JAOUDU010000064.1 GCA_029859085.1 Gammaproteobacteria bacterium
CTCGGCTTCCAGCGAGTTGACCGGGAAAGTTTCATAGCTGCGCCCGCCCGGGTGTGACACATGGTATGTACAGCCACCGATGGAGCGTCCGTTCCAGGTGTCTATCAGGTCGAACACCAGGGGCACATGCACGCCAATCAGGGGATGCAGCGCCGACGGCGGCTGCCAGGCGCGGTAGCGCACCCCCCCCACATATTCACCGTGGCGGCCGGTACTGAGCATGGGCACCCGGCGACCGTTGCAGGACAGCACATAGCGGCCCTCGGTCAGCCCGGTGGCCTTCAGCTGCAGGCGCTCCACCGAGGAATCGACATAGCGCGAGGTGCCGAAGCTGGTGGTTTCCTCCCCCAGCACATGCCATGGTTCCACCGCCCAGCGCAGTTCGAGCTCGATATCGTCCAGTTGCACCCGGCCGTAGTGGGGGAAACGGAACTCCTCGAAGGGCGCCAGCCAGTCCAGGTCGAAGGGATAGCCGTGTGCCTGCAGGTCCTCGGCCACGAATTTCATATCCTGCCAGATGTAGTGCGGCAGCATGAAGCGGTCGTGCAGCTCGGTGCCCCAGCGCACCAGTGGTTTGTGGTAGGGCTTTTTCCAGAAGCGCGCCACCAGGCAGCGCAGCAGCAGGGCCTGCACCAGCGCCATGCGGCTGTGGGGCGGCATTTCGAAGCCCCTGAATTCGAGGATACCCAGGCGGCCGGTGGCACTGTTGGGGGAATAGAGCTTGTCGATACAGAATTCCGCGCGATGGGTATTGCCGGTGACATCGATCAGCAGGTTGCGCAATAGCCGGTCCACCAGCCAGGGCTGCGGTACCTCGCCGTCGGACATCTGCGCAAAGGCCACCTCCAGCTCGTACAGCATTTCGTCGCGACCCTCATCCACCCGGGGCGCCTGGCTGGTGGGTCCGATGAACATGCCCGAGAACAGGTAGGAGAGGGCGGGGTGGTGCTGCCAGTAGGTGATCAGGCTGCGCAGCAGGTCTGGCCGGCGCAGCAGCGGACTGTCCGCCGGCGTCGCCCCGCCCAGGGTGATATGGTTGCCGCCCCCGGTGCCGGTGTGACGGCCGTCGAGCATGAATTTCTCAGTGGAAAGGCGCGAGAGCCGCGCCTCTTCGTACAGCGCGGTCGTGGTTGCCACCAGTTCGTCCCAGTTGTTGGACGGGTGTACATTGACCTCGATCACTCCCGGGTCCGGGGTCACCAGCAGCTTTTGCAGGCGCGGGTCCTTGGGCGGTTCGTAGCCCTCCACGATGATCGGCACTTTCAGGGCCGCGGCGGTGTCTTCCAGGGCCGCGATCAGCTCGACGTAATCCTCCAGGTATTCCAGCGGCGGTATAAAGGCGTGCAGGCGGCCGCCGCGCACTTCCAGGCACAGGGCGGTGCGGACCACGGCTTCATAATCTTCCGGGTCGGGCATCTCGGATTCAGGGGTTTCCCCGGTGCCGCCGAAATGCATGTCTGCGCGCTTTACCAGCTTGTCGCGGGGCTCAAACGGATCGCGCTGGGGGGTGATGCTGTCGGCTTTCCTCGCCCGGGTGGGCAGGTCGTTGAGCGGCAGCCGCAAGCCCATCGGCGAGTCGCCGGGAATCAGGGTTATCCGCTCGCGTTTCATCGGCCACAGGCTGCTGCGCCAGTTCTTGCCGTCCTCGGATACGGGCCAGCCGGTGCTGCGGCTCAGGGGTATCACGAACCCCGATGGTACATCGAACCCGCGCTCGATGAGCCGGGCCAGGCGCCTGCGATCCAGGCTGCCCTTGAGTTTCTGGGCGAGGATATCCAGGTTTTTGGGCAGGTTCTGTTCCTGCATCAGGTAGTGCAAACCGTCTTCGTAGGCGCTCTGGCAGCATTTGCGCGGCAGCGACAGCAGGTCGCAAAGCCGCTGGCCAAAGCGCGCGGCGGTATTCAGGTCCTGGTTATAGTCCTTGTCGACCCTGGCCAGCAGGGCGGGATCCTTCCACAAAGCCTCGCCGTCCTTGCGCCAGAATACCCCAAGGGCCCAGCGCGGCACCTCCTCGCCCGGATACCACTTGCCCTGGCCATAGTGCAGCAGGCCCTGGGGCGCGAAGCGGTCCCGCAGCCGCAGCAGCAGGGTCTTGGCCAGGCTGAGCTTGTCCTCGCCCAGGGCGTCGGTGTTCCACTGGCTGGATTCCATATCGTCGATGGAGACAAAGGTGGGCTCGCCGCCCATGGTCAGGCGGACATCATTCAGGTCATATTCGCGGTCCACCGCCTTGCCCAGCGCCAGGATATGCTGCCACTGTTCCTCGCTGTAGGGTTTGGTAACCCGCGGGTCCTCGAGGATGCGCGCGACGGTGTTACTGAAGTCGAACTCCACCTCG
Source organism: Gammaproteobacteria bacterium (assembly GCA_029859085.1). GTDB lineage: Bacteria > Pseudomonadota > Gammaproteobacteria > Pseudomonadales > Halieaceae > JARRPM01. Next base: position 2,339 of record JAOUDU010000064.1, read on the forward strand.
CACTTGTCGGTGGCACCGACGATGGGTGCAGCCGAGACCGGGTTGGGGGTACAGGCCAGCGGTATATGGCCCTCGCTGGCGAACAGGCCCGAGGTCGGGTCCAGGCCCACCCAGCCGGCGCCCGGCAGGTATACCTCGCACCAGGCGTGCAGGTCGGTGAAGTCCTCGGCGGCGCCCGAGGGTCCGTCCAGCGACTTTTCGTCCGGCTTGAGCTGTACCAGGTAACCCGAGGAGAAGCGCGCCGCCAGCCCCAGGTGACGCAGCAACTGGACCAGCAGCCAGGCCGAATCCCGGCAGGACCCCCTGGCTTTTTCCAGGGTCTCCTCGGGTGTCTGGATGCCCGGCTCAAGGCGCACCAGGTACTCAATCTCCCGCTGCACCTGCTGGTTGATCTCTACCAGGAAATCGTTGACAGGCCGTTTCTTGACATTTACGCCGGCCAGGAAAGCGTTGAATTTCGGGCCGCCCTCGAGGGTCTCCAGGTAGGGCAGCAATTCGCCCCTGAGCTGGTCCGGATACTTGAAGGGAAATTTCTCTGCGTATTCCTCCACGAAGAAATCGAACGGGTTGATCGTCGTCATGTCGGCGATGACTTCCACGTCCACCTCGAACTCGGTGCATTTTTCCGGAAACACCAGCCGGGCCAGGTAGTTGCCGAACGCGTCCTGCTGCCAGTTGATGAAATGTTCCTGTGGCTTGATTTTCAGGCTGTAGGCGTGGATGGGCGTGCGCGAATGGGGGGCCGGGCGCAGGCGCACCGTGTGCGGCGACAGGTTTACCGGCCGGTCAAATTTGTACGAGGTGCGATGATTGATCGCGACGCGTATGGTCATTGCTTGTTTACCGCCTGTTGTTGGCCCGGTCGTCCCGGGAGGTGGTTCATCCCTTCCCGGATGTATCCACGCGGGGCATGAACCAGGTGGAGACAATCACATTGCCGAGCGTGTTCAGCTCCAGCTGGAACCGGTCGATGAAGTCGTGCAGATCTTCACGCCTGGCCGTATCCGGGTTAAACCGGGACAGGCTGCGGCGTGATCGGTCCAGCACCTTCAGCGCTTCCGCATGGTTTTTCAGGGGCACCAGTTCCTGCCGGATGCCGTCGAGGCAAAACCTGACCGAGCGCGGCAGGGAGCGCTCCCTGAAAACGAATTCTACCACAGCGTTGGCCTCCACCAGCGGGCCTATGGTCCTGCGGTACGTGCCCATCGCTGACAGGGACTGCAGCAGGCAGGCCCAGATCAGCGGGTCCACGGCCTTGTTGAGCCGTTCGTGGCCCAGCAGCGCGCCGGCGCCGACATCGATCACGCGGGTGGTCATGTCCGCCCTTTCCAGCAGGTGGCCCAGCTTGATGAAGCGGTAGGCGTGGTCGCGGCACAGGGTGGTCATGAGCAGGCCGTTGATCATCTGGCAGCGGTTGATGACCTGCTCCAGGAACTGGTGGCGGTGCCGCCGGCCGACCGATTTGGCCGCGCTTTCCTGGGAAAACAGGTACAGCTCATTGACGTGCTCCCAGACTTCCTCGGGCAGCACGTCCCGGGTGGTGCGCACGTTTTCCCGGGCGGCCCGGATGCAGAAGTGGACGCTCCCCGGGTTGTCCTCATCGGCGATCAGGAAGGTCAGTACATTCTGCTCATCGTATGTGCGGTGATTTTCGCCGAAGGGGATCTGGGCATCGAGAATGCGCACCAGGATATCCCAGCCGGGTTCCGAGCCGGCGGGAATGTCCATGACCAGGTGGCTATAGGCCTGGGTCAGGCGCGCGGTATCCTCTGCCCGCTCCAGGTAGCGGGCCATCCAGTAGAGCCGCTCGGCGACGCGAGAGAGCATGATCATGTAGGGCTGTCCTGGGTCAGGGATTCCACGATCCAGGTATCCTTGCTGCCCCCGCCCTGGGATGAGTTGACCACCAGGGAGCCCTTCACCAGGGCCACCCGGGTCAGTCCGCCGGGTGTGACCCAGCTGTCCCTGGCCTGCAGTATAAAAGGCCGCAGGTCCAGGTGCCGGGGCTCCACCGCGTCATCTATGTACGTGGGTGCCGTGGACAGCGACAGGGTGGGCTGGGCGATGTAATTGCGCGGATTGGCCTCGATCAGCCTGGCGAACTCGGCCCGCCTGGCCGCGGTCGCGTGGGGGCCGACCATCAGGCCGTAGCCACCGGATTCGTTGGCGGGCTTGACCACCAGCTTGTCCAGGTTGGCCAGCACATAGTCGCGGTCCGGCTGGTTCATGCAAAGGTAGGTTTTGACGGAGGCCAGGCTCGGCTCTTCTTTGAGGTAGTAGCGAATCATCTCCGGCACAAAGGCGTAGACCACCTTGTCGTCCGCCACGCCGCTGCCCGGGGCGTTGGCAATCGCCACATTGCCCTTTTTCCAGGCGCGCATGATGCCGGGTATGCCCAGCGTGGAGTCTTCCCGGAAAGCCTCCGGGTCGAGGAAGTCGTCGTCGATGCGACGGTAGACGACGTCCACTCGCTCCGGGCCGTCCACGGTGCGCATGTAAAGGCAGTCGTCCGCGTCGACGAACAGGTCGGAACCCTCCACCAATTCCGCGCCCATGCCCTGGGCCAGGTAGGCGTGCTCGAAGTAGGCGGAATTGAAAATCCCCGGGGTCAGGACCACGATGCAGGGCCGGCGCTGGTCCCGCGGGGACAGGGACGCCAGGGTGCTGTACAGGCGGGAGGGGTAGTCGTCCACCGGCAGGATGCTGTAGTTCTTGAACAGCTCCGGCAGCACCCGCTTGGTAATCTCCCGGTTTTCCAGCATATAGGACACGCCCGACGGTACCCGCAGGTTGTCCTCCAGCACGTAAAACCGGCCGTCCTTGTCGCGCACCAGATCGGTGCCGCAAATGTGGGCCCATGCGCCATAACGGGGCGACACGCCGGCGCACTGGGGTTTGTAGTTGCCCGATTCGAGCACGATTTCGGCCGGCAGCAGGCCGTCCGCCAGGATCTTCTGCCGGTTGTAGATATCATCGATGAAGCAGTTCAGCGCGCGGGTGCGCTGGGCGAGGCCGCGACTGACCTGCTGCCACTCCCGGTCAGAAATGATGCGCGGGATGATATCGAAGGGCCACGCCCGGTCGATATTCTTGCCCTCGCTGTAAATGGTGAAGGATATACCCATCTCCCTGATAGCCAGCTCGGCGGCGCCCCTGCGGGCTGCCATTTCGGTGCTGGAGAGATCCTGCAACAGCCTGACGGCATGCCGGGCCTCCGGGCGCGGGGTGCCGGTGGCGGTGATCAGTTCGTCAAAATAGTCGCCGCCGTTGTGGCTGTGGTAGCTGTTCCAGCTCTTGTTCATTTGCGTCCCAATCCGCCCTGTTTGTCGAATCCCTGATGCACCTTCAGTGCGAGTAATGCAATCGCCGGGCCAACATCAAATACCCTTATCTGCGCTGGATCTTTGGGGTAGAATGCGCCGCTTCCAATCCGGGGTGATCGCGGTTGCCTCCAAACCTGCCAGGGGAACACCATGTTCGACAAAAACATGCGCATCGAAGGGTTCGACGACGAGATATTTGCAGCCATCGCCGAAGAGGAGCGTCGCCAGGAGGAGCACATCGAGCTGATCGCCTCCGAAAACTACGCCAGCCCCCGCGTGCTGGAGGCCCAGGGCAGCGTGCTGACCAACAAGTACGCGGAAGGATACCCCGGCAAGCGCTACTACGGCGGCTGTGAATTCGTCGACAAGGCCGAGACCCTGGCGATAGAGCGCGCCAAGGCCCTGTTTGGCGCGGCCTATGCCAATGTGCAGCCCCACTCGGGCTCCCAGGCGAACTCGGCGGTCTTCCAGGCCCTCTGCGCCCCCGGCGATACCGTGCTGGGAATGAGCCTGGCCGAGGGTGGCCACCTGACCCACGGTGCCAGCGTGAATTTCTCCGGCAAGATCTATCACGCGGTCCAGTACGGCCTCGTCAAGGCCACCGGCGAAGTCGACTACGACCAGGTGGAGGCCCTCGCCCTGGAGCACAAGCCGAAAATGATCATCGCCGGTTTTTCCGCGTATTCCCGGGTGATGGACTGGGCCCGCTTTCGCGCGATCGCCGACAGGGTGGGCGCCTACCTGATGGTCGACATGGCCCACGTGGCGGGCCTGGTGGCCGCCGGCGTCTATCCCAACCCCGTGCCCCATGCGGACGTGGTCACGTCCACCACCCACAAGACCCTGCGGGGCCCCCGCGGCGGCCTCATCCTGGCCCGCGCCAACGAGGAGCTGGAGAAGAAATTCAACTCCGCGGTTTTCCCCGGCGGCCAGGGCGGCCCCCTGATGCACGCGATCGCCGCCAAGGCGGTGAGCTTCAAGGAGGCCGCGAGCCCGGAGTTTGTGGCCTACCAGAAGCAGGTGGTCGCCAATGCCAGGGCCATGGCGGCGGCCTTTATCGCGCGGGGGCTCAAGATCGTCTCCGGTGGCACCGACAATCACCTGATGCTGGTCGACCTGATTGGCAAGTCCTATACCGGCAAGGACGCGGACGCTGCCCTCGGGGAGGCCTATATCACCGTCAACAAGAACGCCGTGCCCAACGACCCGCGCTCGCCCTTCGTCACCTCCGGCCTGCGGGTTGGCACCCCCGCCATCACCACCCGCGGTTTTGGCGAGGCGGAAACCGTTGAGCTGACGGGCTGGATCTGCGATGTGCTCGATTCCCTGGAGAACGGCAACCCGGAACAGGTTATCCCGGCGGTGAAGGCGAAGGTGCTGGAGATATGCGCCCGTTTCCCGGTTTACCGGGCCTAGTCCCACCGGCACAGGTTTTTTCCGGGAGAGTTTCTCAGGCTCGCCCCGCGGGCCCTGGGGTCGGCGCGCTCAGCGCGGGTTCTCGCAAATCGGCGCCCGCAGGGCCGGCAAATCGAGGATGGTCAGCTCCCGTTTTTCCAGGGTGATAATGCGCTGCTTTTCCAGCCTGGCCAGCTCCCGGCACACCGTTTCCAGCGTAATTCCCAGGTAGTTGCCGATATCCGTGCGCGACATCGGCAGGCGCAACTCGCTGCTGGATTCCCCCCGCCGCGCCGCCCGGGTCGACAGGCTCAGGAGGAAGGCGGCGAGGCGCTTCCTGGCGGGCCGTTTGTGCAGGAACTGGGCGGCCAGTTCGTGGTCTTCCACCAACCGCTGACTCATCAGGTGGAACAGGCGTGACTGCAGGTCCGGAATCCGGCGGCACAGGTCCTCCAGGTCATCGTAGGGCAGTTCGCAGACCAGGGTGTCCTCCAGCGCCCTGGCGGTGCTGCGGTAATGCCCTTCATTAATGGCCGAAAAGCCGAAGATTTCCCCGGGCAGGTGGCAGCCGGTAATCCGGATCCAGCCGTCCTCGTGGGTCGTGTAGGTCTTGATACTGCCGCCGAGGACGGCATACAACGCGGTGAAGGGCTGGTTCTGCTGGTAGAGGTAATCGCCCGCCTGCAGCGTGCGCCGCTCGTCGATAATCTCTTCCAGCGCGGTGAGGTGGCGCGGGTCCAGGGCGGCGGGCAGGCACAGCAAGCGCATGCGGCAGGTGTCGCAGGACAGATTGAATTCGTGTGAACACAGCAGCTCCGAGCCGATGAGCTCGGCAACTACCTTATGATGCAGCATCACCTGTTACCCGTTGTTATCGCCCGGCTGCCATGATGTGCAGCGCGCGGTCCATTATGGATGAACTCACAGGCCGTGTCATGGCCGCAGCCCCCAATGGGTCGGCGGGTCTGCAGGCGCGCACACAGTGGCAGCTTTGCCATGGGGAAATATGTTAATGTTCAGTCACTTAGAATGATGAGGTAGACCCATGCACTGTCCATTTTGCGGCGCCGACGACACCAAGGTCATCGATTCCCGCCTCGTTGCGGAGGGAGACCAGGTGCGGCGGCGGCGGGAATGCCTGAGCTGTGCGGAGCGCTTCACCACCTATGAAATGGCCGAGCTGGTCATGCCGCGGGTGATCAAGCAAAACGGCAGTCGGGAGCCCTTCGACGAGGATAAACTGCGCGCGGGCTTCCTGCGGGCACTGGAAAAACGACCGGTATCGGTGGAGCGCATTGAGGCGGTGATCAACCATATCAAGCACGACCTGCGGGCAACCGGTGAGCGGGAGGTGGGGTCGCGGGTGCTGGGTGAGCTGGTGATGGACCAGCTGAAGCAGCTGGACCAGGTGGCCTACGTCCGTTTCGCGTCGGTATACCGCAGCTTCCAGGATATCTCTGAATTCCGCGACGCGATCGAGCGACTTGAAGCCGAGCCGGCTTTCAAGCAGGCGGATTGAACCGGGCACCGCGATGGACCCCATCCACGATACCAGCATTATGTCCCGGGCCTTGCAGCTGGCCCGGCGCGGCCAGTACTCGGCCATGCCCAACCCCCATGTGGGCTGTGTGCTGGTGCGCGACGGCCATGTCATCGGCGAAGGCTATACCCGGCCGGCGGGCGGCAACCACGCCGAGATCGAGGCGCTGCTGGCTGCCGGGGATGCGGCGGGCGCGGTGGCCTACGTCACCCTGGAGCCCTGCAGCCACCAGGGCAAAACGGGCCCCTGCGCGGATGCGCTTATCGCCGCCGGGGTGACGCGGGTGGTGGTGGCGACCCTCGACCCTAACCCGCTGGTGGCAGGGCAGGGCCTGGAAAAACTGCGAGCCGCCGGTATCGAGGTCGATTGCGGCCTGCTGGAGACGGAGGCCAGGCAGTTGATTCCCGGGTTCATCTCCCGCATGACCCGGGGCCGGGGCCGGGTGCGGGCCAAGCTGGCCATGTCCCTTGATGGCCGCACCGCGATGGCATCGGGCCAGAGCCAGTGGATAACCGGGCCCTGCGCCCGGCGGGACGTGCAGCGCCTGCGGGCGATGAGTTGCGCTGTCGTTACCGGGGTGGGCACGGTGCTGGCGGATGACTGCGCCCTCACGGTGCGCGCCGGCGAACTGGGCCTGCCACCCCAGGCCGCGGCACTGGCCACCGCGCGGCAGCCATTGCGGGTGGTACTGGATTCCTCCCTGCGTACCCCGCTGTCGGCCCGGGTGCTGGCCGGCGGTGGCGATACCCTCATCTGCCACGCCGCGGGCGGTCCGGTACCCGCCGGGCTGGCCCGGCCCGGCGTCGACCTGCTGGCCCTGCCACGGGCCGC
>JAOUDU010000686.1 GCA_029859085.1 Gammaproteobacteria bacterium
CCGCGGTCAGGTCCAGTTTGTCGTCCAGGATATTCGGGGTCCAGGTGGCCTGGCCGAAACCGGCCCAGGACTCGACGTCCGTCTTCACCTTGTACTCGCCCAGGTACAGCGGGAAGAAGGCGCGGAAATCAGTGCAGATCGGGGCCGCGGTCGAGCCGTCGCTGCAGGGGGTCGGGGGCACCTTGGTGAGGTCCAGGGCGATAATCCCGAACTGGTCGACCGTCGCCCGGTCCAGGTACTGCTGTTCGGTCTGTTCGCCGTTCTCGTCAAAGTAGTACAGGCCTGCCACATAGCTCAACCGCTCGGCGCTGCCCACCAGCTGCAGTTCCTGGGAGAACTGGTCATCTTTAGTCTGGGTGGCGACCTCGAAGTTGCCGGCGCCTCCAAAGGACTGGCTGAAGTTCTGGGAGCCATCGTCGTCCAGGTCGCGGTAACCGGTGATGGATTTCAGCGAGAGCTTGTCATTGATTTCGTAATTGATGGTGAGGTTATGCCCGTACACCTCGGTTTGCGTGTCCGGCAGGTAATAGGCGAACCGGCCGCCGCCGGTGGGGGTGCGGGTTTCCTTCAGGCGATCCCTGAAGCTGTCAGTAATGGGCACGCCAGCCGGGCTGAACCCCCCTGTCGGCCCGCCGTACTGGAAGTAGCCCGGGCCGGTGGTCATGTCCGAGTAGTCAAAGCTGTAATCGACCAGCAGCTTGTCGATGCCGTCATAGCGCAGGGCGGCGCGATAACCCTCGCTTTCTCTCTTGTAGTAATCCGTGTAGTCCAGGCCGGGTACCTGGTTGGGCCCGCTGTTGTCGACCCAGCCGTCGCGATCAGACAGGGCGGCGGTCAGCTTGGCGCTGAAGCCTGCCGTGCTGGGCAGGTTCAGGTGGCTGGTGGAGCGCCAGCTGTCGAAATTGCCGACGCTCACGGTCTGCTTGAAACCCAGCTCCCCGGTGGGTTTGGCGTTGATGAAATTGATCGCGCCAGCGGTGCTGTTGCGACCGTACAGGGTGCCCTGGGGGCCGCGCAGGATTTCCACCCGCTCCAGGTCCGCCAGGTCCGCCAGCAGGCCGGAGGAGCGGGCCGCGTAGACACCGTCGTAATACAGGCCCACTGTCGGGTCCTTGGTGATCACCACCGAGTCGGCGTTGCCGATACCGCGGATGAACAGCGCCAGGTTGTTGCTGGACAAGGGATATGAGGGCATCTGCAGGCTGGGCGACGCCATGCCGATATCCTGGGCATCGATCAGGCGCATGGATTCGATCGTCCGGGAATCGAAGGATTGGATGGATATCGGGATATCCTGCAGCGATTCGGTGCGCATCTGCGCGGTGACAATCACTTCTTCCAGTTGCGCCCAGCTGTTGCCGGCGGCCAGGCCGGAGGCCAGCAGCACGGCCAGCGGCAGGTTCTTGCGAGTAAGCAAAGCAGTCATCGTATTTCTCCAATTCAGATGGATGTTATAGGTTGGTGACCTGCGGCGGCCGCCCGGGGCAGGATAAGTCCCCGACCCCAAATATACGGGTTTCGTCGCCCCGTGAATTGTGAAGTATTAACAAAACCTCGGGGTTCTATAGTTTATTTCCCTATGATTATCAATAGGTTAAAGAAATTGCCCCAGCTGTCGAGCCGAGAAAACAGACCCGCCGGCCAATATAGTTGAACCGTGCGCATCCCGACTATACTCCAGGCTACAGCACAGCCGGAGAGCGCAGGCGATGATAAGAATGGGCGGCACCGACGCCATGATGTTGTCCAGTGAGACGCCCAGTGCCTACATGCACACCTTCAAGGTGGCGATCCTCGACCCGTCCTCTGACCCGGAGGGTTGGTCCTTCCAGAAGTACCACGACGACTTCGCGGGGAGGATACACCTGGTTCCCATGTTTCGCTGGAAATTGGCCCCGACGCCGCTGGGCATAAACCACCCGATGTGGGTGGATGACCCGAATTTCAACCTGGATTACCACGTGCGCCGGGTGGGCTGCCCCTCTCCCGGGGACCACCGGGCCCTGTGCGAATTCATGTCCTCAGTCTATGCCTACCAGCTCGATCGCAGCCGCCCGCTGTGGATGTCATGGGTAGTCGAGGGCCTGCAGGACGGCAAGGTGGCCATCGTCCTGCTGCTGCACCACGCCTATGTGGACGGCGTGGGCGCCGCCTTCAACCTGCAGCAGCTGTATCGCGCCGAGCCCGGCTGGAAACCGCAACCGGCACCACCGTGGAAGCCCCGGCCGTGGCCCTCCTGGGGCAAGCGGCTGTGGTGGGGCGCCCGCGACCTGCCACCGGTAT
>JAOUDU010000685.1 GCA_029859085.1 Gammaproteobacteria bacterium
CTACACGGCGGGGGTATACATTGAAGACAGCGAGCACAAGTACGATCAGCAGTTTACGATGCCCGGGATGAGCCCCAGCCTGTGGACGCTCGGCCGGAAAAACCTGTTCTACAATACGGACCAGAAGCGCACTGACGAGCAGTGGGCCGTGTTCGGCGAGCTGACCTATGATATTACCAAGAGTATCTACGCCACCTTTGGTGCGCGCCATTTCGACAGTACAAACAAGCTGGAAGGCTACACCGGCTGGGGCAAGACCAATTACAACGAGAACTTTGGCTTCGACGTCAATTCCAAGACTGAGGACGATGACGAAATCTACAAGTTCAACCTGACATGGGATGTCACTGACGACGCCATGGTCTATGCCACCTGGTCCGAAGGTTACCGGGTGGGCGGGTTGAATCGGGACCCGAACATAGCGACCCCCACCTATGCCCCGGATAAACTGACGAACTATGAATTGGGCTGGAAAACCACCCTCATGGATGGTCGCATGCGCTTCAATGGCGCGGCCTACTACTCCCAGTGGGATGAGATGCAGTTCACTATCTACGAATTTGCCCTGTCGCCGGTGGGGAATACTTACAATGTGGGGGAAGCGGAAATCAAGGGCGCCGAGATGGATCTTTCCTTCCTGGTGGTCGAGAACCTGACAATTACCGCTGCGGCCGCCTATAACGATGCGCAAACTACCCAGGACTTCATCCTGTCAAACGGTAAATTGGCAGTACCCGATGGCACGGATCTGCCCAACGTTCCGGAAATAAAGTATGCCCTGACCTCGCGTTATGAGTTCGAAGTGGCCGGGCTGGACAGCTTCGTGCAGCTGGCTTACAGCTACACGGATGAGTCCTGGAATGACATCAGGCCGGACCGGCGTATAAAACAGGATGAGTTCAGCAACCTCAATGTCCGGGCCGGATTCGACACCGGTTCCTGGGGGATGGACTTCTATGTCAATAACCTGACAGATGAGAATGACAATATCACGGTCGGGCCTCGCAGTTACTACGCTACTGCTTCCCCCCAGCGACCATTCACGGCGGGCGTAAAACTTTCGATGCGTTTCGACTAGTAGCAGTCGCTTCGAAATCCCATGGGCGGCCTTCGGGCTGCCCTTTTTTTTAGCCCGGTTTTAGTCAGCCAGAGCTTCGCGCAGCGGCCCCAGATGTGCAGCATAGTGTCGCCAGCGGCCGATCGAGCCGGTGTAGACGGGCATCCTCACCTGCGCGGCACTGGGGGTGGTGACCAGTCGCTGATTGCGATCGAAGGCCATGCAGGCGGCATCGAACGGCAGCCCCAGATGCTCCAGCAATTGCTCCAATTCCCTGTTGGTGTCCTGTACCAGGGATTCGTAGCGGATCCGGTAGAGTCTCCCGGGGTATTGTTGCTGCCAGTGGGCGATCAGGTCTTCATACAGTCGGTAGTAATGGCCGAGGGCTTCTAGGCTACTGGCATAGGGATGTGCGTGCGAGAAATGCTGCTGGTAGATGGAGAGGCAGACATCCAGCGGATCCCGTTCACAAACGATAAAGTGGGCCCCTGGGAGCAGGGTTGCCAGCAGGCCAATGCGCAGGAAATTATGGGGTAACTTGTCGACAATTCTGCGCTCTCCGCCAGTGGTGTGGGCGCGCAGGCGGTCCAGATATGCGGCGGCGGCGTCCGCCATGGTCTGCGGGCGAACCGCTTCGATACCCAGTGGGAAAGCCCGGCCGGTCTCATTCGTGCAGGCCTCTACTACCAGTCGCGTGTACTCCACTTCTCCGGCGCCGGCGATTTGCGGGTGACTGGCGAGCATCTGTTCTACAAGACTGGTGCCGGACCTGGGCATACCCAAGACGAATATGGCGCTGTTGTCAGTGTGCGCCGATGTGGCCAGCCCCTTGAGGTTCGCCGGGGTCTGGGCGCGTTTATGGCGCTCAAAAAATGCCTGCTGGGCCCGGGGATCGTAAGGGTGGATACTTTGTTGCCTGTCATTGGCGAACGTGAAGGCCGCGAAGGCCTCGTCGTAGCGGGACAGGTCATTCAGCACCTTGCCGCGGGCATAGGCGCAAAGTATTGTGTCCTCGTCACCGTAAAAGTCGGTGGCAGGCGGGGTCTGCAGTAGCAGTCCTGTCTCCTCGTCCGCCTGCGTCCAGGCTTTGAGCTGTGCGAGTCCCAGCCGAACTCGCCCCAGAGTGGAATTGATTTCCAGCGCCTTGCGGTAAAAATCCAGTGCCACCCCTGTGCGGCTTTGCGTCTGGGCCAAAAGGGCGAGATTGAGCAACAGGTCGATGTCGC
>JAOUDU010000684.1 GCA_029859085.1 Gammaproteobacteria bacterium
ATTGGTTCGAACTCCCCAGTTCGAGCCGACGCCGACAACGTCGGCTAAGGCAGCGCGCAGCGAACGCAGTGAGCGAGCGACCCCCTCGAGGGGTGAGGAGCGCAGCGACGAATCATCTCTCCGGGCAGCCCCTCGCAGAGGGGCGCTTGCCAACCCGATGATCCGGAGTAACCGGGTCGAACTACTGGCTTCCCTAGATTCCATCACCAGCGCTCCGCTGTGGCATCCAGGCTCAGGGGCCGCTGGTAGGACACATCCTGTTTGTTCCTTACGCCTTTGCAGTAACCCTGCTCCTTGAACATCGGGGCTTTGAGAATAGCTGCGTCACCAGCGATAAGAACATCCACAGTTGACCGGCGCAGCGCTATTTTCCATTCGCCATCGCGCTTTTCCAGGCGGTCGACGTAACGGCCACTGATAATTCGGGCACTGGCACCATCGTTGTTGAGCAGGGCAACCATGACATAACTTTCACAGTTGGCCACATCACCGTCTATTTCACAGTTATGGGTGGTTATGTTGTGCGTGTGTAATATCGAGCCCGCTGCATGCACGGCGTTAGCCCATTCAGCGTACTTTGGTCCCGGATTGATGGCGTAGCCATGTTCATCAACGCCGTCTTCATGATAAGCATCGGTGAGCATATCCACGTCGAAGCGATCATGGCCACGTGCGTGCCTGGAAATACAATCGAGGATAGCGGTGCGATCCTTCAGGTAAGCAACGTCTTTCACCAACTGTTCTATGACCTGGTCCTGGCTCATGATCGACCTCCCTGTATTAATCCACAAAATATACGGGTAAAACCCGGGTTGCTTAACGGATAATGAATGGGAATTGCACCCTGGGCGCGACCTGGTGCGTCTCCCGGCAGGACACCGGCTGGCGGCCACTTTTGTCCTTTATCCCGTACTTCAAGGCCATCTCCGCCCCAATAACCGTTTCTCCACTCATCTGTAGCAAATCGGGATCGTTATAAAGGCTCCAGATAATATGGCCGGTCATCTCCGGCGACTCGGTCATATCTCCCAGGTGCGCGTATTTCCCGGGATCGGAATCGATCACCATTTGCAGGCGCTCGGTTTTCAACGGACCCATCCAAACCGATAACGCGGCCACACTGAAATCCTGCAGATCGACGGCCATATCGGCCGCGAATTTATCCATACCCGCCTTGTGCGCACCGTATACCGGGCCATACACATAGTGCACAGAGCCCGAGGCTGAGGTGAACACGATCAAACCGTGTTGCCGCGCGACCATGAGCGGCGCCGCGTAATAACTGGCCACGTAACTGCTGCGCAGCCCGACATCCAGCATGTCTACAATACCCAGTGGCTTTTCCCAGAAATGCCCCGGCAAGGTCAGCGCGTCGCTCAGGGCGCAGGCGTTATTGACCAGGATATCCAACCTGCCCTGCTCTGCCCCAACCTGTTCGAACAGGGCTTGCACCTGGGCATCAACGCCGTGATCGACGCGAACGGCCACGCCGCGGCCCCCCGCCGCTGTAACTGCTTCTGCCGTTTCATAAATGGTACCCGGTAAGCTGGCGTCACCCTTCTTCTCGGAGCGTCCGGTTACATAAACCGTGCAGCCGTGACTGCCAAGGGCAATCGCAATGCCGCGTCCGGCTCCGCGGCTGGCGCCTGTTACCACCGCGATGGGTGCCGCGGCGGTCGCGTCTGGTTTCCTCATGAATTGTGTCTCTTATTGATGTCTGACCGGGATTACCTCAGGCAAAAGGCTCATCACCGGCGATCTGGGTACGGTACATCAGGCGCCCGCTGTCCATCGGGTAAGCGATGGATTCTGGCAAGCGTATTGTGAAAAAACACTTGTACCCCCTGCTGCGCGGAGCGTGCCAATTGGTCGAGGAAGCAAAGTGTCTGCAAACGTGCTGGCCCACGGATTACCGCCACAGGCAGTCTCACCGCTCTCGGTATTCCACAACGGTGCTCCGGGGACAATACGATCACGCAGTTCCGCCGTGCGACGAATGCCATCGTCGATACCGGCAATCTTGCCCGCGTCAAATGCATCCGCTGGCTTACTGCCGATCAGGGGAAGTTTGCAACGCTGGGACGAGGCCCCGTAGTAATGAAAGGACACCACATCCGGCGGCGGTGACTCAGACGTCAACAGTTCGACCGGGTCAAAGGTTTTCATACCGGAAAGCCAGCGAGCGAGGGTTCGCATCGGCTCACCCAATTCCGCGCTGCCGGGCGCCAGAATCAGCGTCTCCGGCGACGACCGCCTGACCAGTTGGTAAAAGCGCGCATAATC
>JAOUDU010000065.1 GCA_029859085.1 Gammaproteobacteria bacterium
AGCTGGTGGGCGTCCTACCGCGGCGAGGAAATCGACAACTGCGAGCGGCGCGAGAGCAACTTCGTCGCCTATATCGCCACCGGGCTGTGGCACTTCTTCCTGGTCACCGGCGACCGCGATTTCCTGCAGTCGGCGTGGCCCATGGTCGATGCGGCAATCGGTTTCGTCCTGTCCCTGCAGACCCCGCACGGCGAGATTCACTGGGCGGTCGATGCCGATGGCACGCCCAAGGGCGATGCCCTGGTCACCGGCTGCAGCTCGATCTACAAGAGCCTGGAGTGCGCGATCAATATCGCCCATACCCTGCAGCAGGAGCGGCCCCACTGGCGCAGGGCACGCACCGCCCTGGGGCAGGCTTTGCGCTACAAGCCGGAGCGCTTCGACCGCACCTGGGCGAGCAAGTCCCGCTATTCGATGGACTGGTTCTACCCGGTGCTGGCGGGCGTTTATACCGGCCGGGAAGCACAGGCAAGGCTGGCGTCCCGCTGGGACGAGTTCGTGGAGGACAAGCTGGGTTGTCGCTGCGAGAAGCAGCAGCCCTGGGTCACCATCGCCGAATCATGCGAGCTGGTGATGGCCCTGCTGGCCGCCGGCGACCACGCGCGGGCGGTTGAGGTGTACAGCTGGTTGCACCAGTGGCGCACCAGCGACGGTTCCTACTGGACCGGTTACCAGCTGGTCGAGGACCTGTTGTGGCCCGATGAAAAACCCACCTGGACGGCGGGGGCGATTCTGCTGGCGGCGGATGCGCTCACCGGCCACACCGGCGCCTCGGAGTTGTTCACCCAGGTCCGGATATGCGGCGATGAGGACGGGGCGGTGGTGGCGGAAAGCCCTCGCGAACGCCGGGCCAAGACAGACTGACCCCCTACAGTCGCCGCAGCAACCCCAGGCTGCTGACCTGGTCGATCGACTCAAACAGGCCTGAAGCCAGCGCCATGCGGTAAACCGCATAGGGCGCCTGGCCTCCAAGGTGGGCGTCGGCGAACAGGTCGTGAATCGCCAGCACTCCCCCCCTGGCCACGTGCGGTGCCCAGCAGCGATAGTCGGTGAGCGCCGCCTCCAGGCTGTGGCCGCCGTCGATGAACACCATCCCCAGTGGCGTATTCCAGTGCCTGGCCGCCAGCTCGGAACCCGCCACGATTGGCACTACAACATCTTCCAGGCCCGCCGCGCGGATATTGCGGCGAAACTCGCGGAAGCTGTCCATCACCGCAGCCGTATCATCGTACAGCTCCGGGTCGTGAAACATTTCCCCGAGCTGGTGCTCCTCCGACCCGCGATGGTGGTCCAGTGCGAACAGCGCGCTGCCCTTGCGCTGGCAGGCCAGGCCCAGGCAGATAGTGGATTTGCCGCAGTAGCTGCCGATCTCCAGCACCGGCCCGGCGGCGCAGGACTGCAGCGCATGCTCATACAGGGCCTGGGCCTCGTCGGCGGCGAGGAAGCCTTTGATGCTCTCGATATCAAGCGGCAGGTCGGGGATCATGGCTGGGCGCTCAATGTGCGGCGAAGGGCAGGGCAAATTAGCGGGTTTGCCCTGTGCTGGCAAGCGCGGGGGCCGGCTCCGGGCCCCGGCGCGCGTGGTATGCTGTCCGCCTATCGGTATGCCGGCACCGGCAGTCTTGGCCACAGGAACACAGCAGCAATGAAACTTGAAATGCCCCGATTCAACCGGGCCCGGGTACTGGTGCTCGGCGACATCATGCTGGACCGCTATTGGGAGGGCCCCGCCGCGCGTATTTCGCCGGAGGCGCCGGTGCCGGTGGTCAGGGTCGAACGCATCACCGACCGCCCCGGCGGGGCGGGCAATGTGGCGCTCAATATCGCCGCCCTCGGCAGCGGCGCCCGCCTCGGCGGCTGCAGTGGCGATGATGAAATGGCCGATTCCCTGGAGGCCATGCTCGCCGGTGCGGGCGTGGACTGCGTCCTCACCCGCCTGCCGGGCCAGGCCACCACCACCAAGCTGCGGGTGATCAGTCGCCAGCAGCAGTTGATCAGGCTGGATTTCGAGGACACACCTGTAACCGGGGCAGGCGCCATCCTGTCCGAACGCCTGCCCGCCCTGCTGGAGGGCTGCGATGCGCTGGTGTTGTCCGATTATGCCAAGGGTGCCCTGGCCGAGCCCGCCGCGCTTATCGCCCACGCCCGGGCGCGCGCTATCCCGGTGCTGGTGGATCCCAAGGGCGGCGATTTCAGTCGCTACCGTGGCGCGACCCTGCTGACACCGAATTTACAAGAGCTCGAAGCCGTGGTCGGTCCCTGCCCGACGGAGGCTGAACTGGTGAGCCGGGGCCACCAGTTGATGGCGGACCTCGGGTTCGACGCGCTGCTGGTCACCCGCGGTGAGCACGGTATGACCCTGTTGCGCCCGGGGCGGGAGGAGTTGCACCTGCCGGCCCGGGCCCGGGAAGTATTCGACGTGACCGGTGCCGGCGACACCGTGATCGCGGTGCTCGCCGCGGCGGTCGCCGCCGGGGCGGAACTGCCCCAGGCGGCGGCCCTGGCCAATATCGCCGCCGGCATCGTCGTGGGCAAGCTGGGCACCGCCAGCGTCAGCGCACCGGAGCTGCGCCGCGCGGTGCAACGGGACCAGGGTTCCGGACGCGGCGCCCTGTCCCTGGAGCAGTTGCAGGTCGCGGTGGCCGATGCCCGCAGCCAGGGCGAGCGGGTGGTATTCACCAACGGCTGTTTCGACATCATCCACGCCGGCCACGTGGCCTACCTGGAACAGGCCCGGAAACTGGGTGAGCGCCTGGTGGTGGCGGTCAACAGCGATGACTCCGTGCGCCGCCTCAAGGGCAGGGGCCGGCCGATCAACCCGGCGGACCGTCGCATGGCGGTGCTGGCGGGCCTGGAGGCGGTGGACTGGGTGGTGTGTTTCACCGAGGATACCCCGCGGGAGCTGCTGCAGGCGCTGCGGCCCGAGATCCTGGTAAAGGGTGGCGATTACGCCGGCAAGGAAAGCGTGGTGGGCTGGGAGATCGTCGAGGGCTACGGCGGCGAGGTGCGGGTGCTGGATTTTGTCGACGATGTATCCACCAGCGCGATCGTCGACCGGATTCGCCGAGATGGTGAGACGGGCGAATAAGGCTCAGCCCAGCACTCTTCGCGCCGCCTCCACATCGGCCAGCAGGTGCGCCGGGTCGATTGTGCCGACCACCGCCGCGCTGGTGCCGGCATGGCCGAGCACCAGTTCCAGGCTCACTTCCGGCGGCAGCCGCCCGCTTCCCAGCGCTTTCTTGACCAGCGCGCCGCGCCCGAGTCGGGCACATGCGTCCAGCACCGGCAGCTCCTGCGCCTGTTGCAGGTTGTAGGTCAGCATCACCACATCACAGGTTTGCGCCGCCGCCAGGCCGCCCGCCAGTGTCTTGGTCGACATGCCGAATGCCCGCAGT
This sequence comes from Gammaproteobacteria bacterium, assembly GCA_029859085.1. Taxonomy (GTDB): domain Bacteria; phylum Pseudomonadota; class Gammaproteobacteria; order Pseudomonadales; family Halieaceae; genus JARRPM01. Next base: position 3,396 of record JAOUDU010000065.1, read on the forward strand.
AATCCCTCCCGCTTGAGCTGTGCCAGCGCTTCCAGGGTGCCCATCCGCTCGATGATCCCCAGGTCGTCGCCGTCGGAATGCACCAGCACGATATCCAGCACGTCGGTCTGCAGGCGCCGCAGGCTGCGCAGCACCGATTCGCGGGTGTGTTCCGGGGAAAAATCATGGCTGGATCGACCCCGCTCGAACTCCTCTCCCACCTTGGTGCAGATCACCCAGTCCCGGCGCTGCCCGGCCAGCAGCCGGCCCAGCCGCTCCTCGCTGCTGCCATAGGCCGGCGCGGTGTCCACCAGGTTGATACCCAGCTCCCGGGCCCGGGCCAGCAGCCGGGCCGCGCTGCGCTCATCCGGCAGGGCGAAATCGGCGGGGTATTTCAGGCCCCGGTTGCGCCCGAGTTTCACCGTGCCCAGGCCCAGGGCGCTGACCTGCAGGCCGGTACCGCCGAGGGGTCGCAGCCAGCTCACCGGAACAGGGTATCCCAGTAGGGTGTGGCGACCGGGGGATGTCCCAGCGCCGCGAGTGCAGACAGGTCGGGCCGGTGCCGGGGCAGGATATGTTCCGCCAGCAGCTGGCGCTCCAGTTCATCGGCCAGGTCCGGGCACAGGGTGAGCTTGGCAGGCCAGGCCGCCCGGGCGTTCCCGACCCCGTCCAGTTTGCCGACAAACGCGCCGTCGGGCTTCCGTTGGGCCGACTGGCGCGGCTCCGCCCGGTCGAGTTCCAGGGTGGCCCATTCGGTGCTCCCAAGGTCCAGCCAGGGCAGCAATTCCGCGAGTTCCCGCCGGGCCCGGTCGACCAGCTGCCCGGGCGCCTCCCCGGCGGCGCCGGTGGACAGGTCCCCCCCCAGGTACCAGACCGGCCGCCCGCGGTGGTCGCGGTGGGAGGAAATGGTCAGCCGGGGGGACGCCCTGGCGCCGATGCAGTGACCGTAAAATGGCTCCGGGTACTCGTGCCTGACCAGCACCTGTTGCAGGGGGCGGCGCTGCATCGCCGGCCGGTTGCTGCCCAGGCCGGCCACCAGGGCCGCGTTGCCGGCGCCGGCGCAGAGCACCAGCTGTTCGGGCCGCACCGTGCAATCGGCCAGCGCCAGTGCCGCCCGCCCGTCCTCCCGCAGCAGCTCGGCATGGGCCCAGTCGATCGCGAAAATGGCATCGCGCTGGCGACTGGCCAGGGTATCCACCAGCGAGGGGACGTCGAGCACGAGGTCCGCCAGGCGGTAGACCTGGCCGTGAAAATCCGGGGAGCGCAGCGCTGCCGGGTATTCAGCGGGAGCGGCTTTTGTCACCTGGCCGCGCAGCAGCCTGCTGGCGAGCAAGGTGCTGAGTCGCGATTGCACTGTGGCGGCGGACCAGATAAAGAAATCCTCGCTCAGGACCCGGCAGCCCCGCAGGTCCACCTTGCCGTCGCCGGCAAGGCACCGGCGCCAGGTCGCGGGCATGGCCGATATGGTTTGTGCGGCGCCGCTCCAGGCCCCCGCCAGGGCGTATTTCACCCCGCCGTGGATCATGCCCTGGGAGCCGATGGTCTGGTAGCTGCCCAGGGCCTCCTGTTCGAACAGTACGGCGCTGTAGCCGCGGTTGCGCAGCTGGTTCAGGGTCCACAGCCCGGCGATGCCGCCGCCGATGATCGCGATGTCGATGTGCAGTGTCTGCCTGCCCATGGCCGCTGACCCGAATTGGAAAGGGCCCAGTATAGCCCGAGTGCACGCCGATTTATGCCGGGGCCTGGTTTTGGCGCAGTTCGCCGGGGCCGGTTTTCAAGCCCGGCTGGCGGGGCAACCGGGGGGGCGTTATGCTGCGGGCACTTCAGCCCGACCCCGGAGCCACCATGCGCGTGTTGTACAGCGCCTTGTACTACAGCCTGTTGCCCCTGCTGGTGCTGCGCATGCTGTGGCGCTCGCGCCTGGCCCCGGCCTATCGCCGCCGGCTGCCGGAGCGGTTTGGCTGGTTCCCCGCCAGGCGGGATATCGACCTGCCGGCCATCTGGGTGCACGCGGTCTCCGTCGGGGAAGTGCTGGCCGCGGGCCCGCTGGTCGAAGCCCTGCTGCGCGACTACCCGCAGTACCGGATCGTGCTGACCACCACCACCCCCACCGGCTCCGAGCGGGTGCGCGCCCTGTTCGGCGACAGGGTTTTCCACGTGTACGCGCCCTGGGACCTGCCGGGAGCGGTGCGCCGCTTCCTGCGGCGCACCCGGCCGCGCCTGCTGCTGATCATGGAGACCGAGCTGTGGCCCAATATGGTTTACTGCAGCAGGGCCGCGGGTTGCCGGGTCGTGCTGGCGAACGCACGCCTGTCGGCGCGCTCGGCCCGGGGTTATGCCCGGGTCCCCGGGTTGACACGGCAGCTGCTGCAGGGGCTCGATGTCCTGGCCTGCCAGTCTTCCACTGATGGTGAGCGCTTCCTCACACTGGGTCTGCCCGCTACCGCGCTGGTGCTGACCGGCAATATCAAGTTCGACCTGGCGCTCGATGATGACCTGCGGACCCGGGCCGCGAGCCTGCAGCGGGTCCTGGCCGCCGGGGGCCGGCCGATAGTGGTAGCGGCCAGTACCCATGCCGGGGAGGAGGAGCTGGTCCTGGCGGCGTACCGCGAGGTTCGCGACGCCGTGGGCGACTGCCTGCTGGTGCTGGTGCCCCGGCACCCGGAGCGCTTCGATGCAGTGTTCCTGTTATGCCAGCAGCGGGGCTGGCAGGTATGGCGGCGCTCCGCCAACACCGACCCGATGCCGGGGGATGACATCCTGCTGGCTGACACCATGGGCGAGTTGCTGCTGCTGCTCGGCACGGCCACGGTCGCGGTGTTTGGCGGTTCCCTGGTGGCGCGCGGCGGCCACAATGCGCTCGAGGCGGCGGCCTGGGGAGTCCCGATTGTCACCGGGCCCGATATGGAGAACTTTGCCGAAATCGGCGGGCGGTTGCGCGGCGCGGGTGCCATGGTCCAGCTCGAAGACCCGGCGCGACTGGGTTCGTGCCTGCTGGAGCTGCTGGCCGACCCGGAGCGGCGCCAGCGCATGGGCGCGGCGGGCGTGCAGGTGGTAGCCCGGAATCGCGGGGCCAGCGCCCGCCTGCTGGCGCTGGTGGCGCAGCAGCTGCGGGCGCTTGAGTAGGCCCTACTTGGCGGCTGCGGTGGCCGGCGGTGGCGGCACCAGGAAAGCGTCAAAATTGTAGACATCCTGGGGGCTCAGCAGGCCGGCCTGTTCCTTCAGCTTCAACATGTCCAGGATGTAATCGTAACGGCTGTTGGAATAATCCCGCTGGGCGATAAACAGCGTGTTCTGGGCGTTCAGCACGTCCACCACGTTGCGGGTACCCACCTCGTAGCCGGCCTGGGTGGCGTCCAGGGCGCTCTGGGACGAAACGATGCTCTTCTTGCGCGCCTCCACCCTGGAGACGTCGCTGATCACAGTCATGTGCAGGGAGCGGGTGGCGGTGACCGTATTGCGGGTCAGGTTGATCAGGTTTTCCCGGGCGGCATTGTACTCCTGGGCGGTCTGGCGGCGCTTGGCGCTGATGGCGCCGCCGCTGTACAGCGGCAGGTCCACCCGCAGCATCCAGATATTCTCCTCCAGGTTGCCATCGGGAGAGGTAGTGAACCCGGTATCCGGTTTGATATCCAGCGAGCCGCTGGTGTCGTAGTTCTGGTATTCGTAACCGCCGCTGACCTTGGGCGCGTGCTCCAGTTTGTTGGCCATGGCGTTCTGCCTTGACGCCTCTTCCTGGTAGCGGGCGGCCTGCAGGTTGAAGTTGTTCTTCAGGGAAAAATCGACCCAGGCAGCGCGGTCGATCGGATCGGGCAGAGTCAGCTCCAGGTCTTCCACCAGCACATTGAGGGTGCCGGGAGCCTGGCCGGTGAGCACCGAGAGGCGCTCCAGCGCCACCTGTACATTGTTTTCATCGACAATGCGATTGACCCGGGACAGGTCGAAGGCGGCCTGGGCCTCGTAGACGTCGGTAATGGCGATAAGGCCCACCTCGAAACGCTGCTGGCTCTGTTCCAGCTGGCGTTCAAACGCCCGCTCCTGGGCCTGCGATGCCGCCAGGTTGTCCTGGGCGCGCAGCACCAGCAGGTAGGCTTCAACCACGCGCACGATCAGGTTCTGCTGGTTGCCCGCAAAGGTGGCCTCGGCCTCCTTGCTGATCTCCTTGCCGGACTGGAAGCTGAACCACGCCGGCAGGTCGAACAGCGCCTGGTTCAGTGACAGGGCATAGCCGTCGACGGTGGTGTCGGTGGTGGTAAGCGCCCTCAACACAGGGAAGCCAGGCTGGGTAAAGTCGCGGGCCTCGCCCTTGTTGTCGGCGTTCCTGTCCCGGTAGGAATAGGACGTGCCCACCTGCGGCAACAGCGCCGCCCGGGTAAGATTTTCCGTCTCCTTCCTGGCCAGGTACTGGGCCTGCTCGGCCTTCAGCTGGGCATCGTTCTCCAGCGCAAGCTCGTAGATGTCGCGCAGGGATTCCGCCTGCGACATCGCGGGGCCAAGCAAAAGGCCCGATACCAGCCATACGGCTGCCGTTCGTTTCATGCAATATTCCCTAGAGTGATCTGGTTGGTAACAGCGGGAAAGATATTAGCAGTTTGCGACGCCGCTTGCATTTATTGCAGTCGGTCGGGAATTTGCGGGTCGCCTGGCCCTGCATCAGTGATACACTTCCACGGCGTCGGTGTAACATGGGTGTCGGCCGGCGATGGTGTTGACCGGGGGACAGAACGGGTGGTGTGCTTGACATGATATTGCAGCGGGCTAAAAAAAAGCCCTTCAAAGTCGATCTCGCTGAACTGCATGCGCTATGTGATGCCAACTACGCCCGGCTGCTGCGACTGTTCCCGGATTATGAAAATACCAACACCCGCAATTTTTCGGTTGGCGATGCGAAGGTGAAGCTGGAGGTTATCGAGCGCTGCCGCTATACCACCATTTTCCATCTGCACCAGCACCATGCACACGATGCCTGGCTGGGGCGCCTGCGGGTGGAGGTGCGCGCCTATCACGACGCTGGCATGCTGGAAGTGGGCATGTTCCAGTCCCACCGCAGTATCGCCGCCCGCTACCAGTACCCCAATCACCGCATGTACCAGCAGGACGAAAAATCCCAGCAGAATCGTTTCCTGGCGGACTGGCTTGAACACTGCCTGCAAAATGGCCGCGCCTGCATGGACCCGGTCCGTGCGGGTGGGCCCTGCTAGCCAGGCTTGTCGTGGTTCCTGCGCCGATGTCAGAGTCTTTTCCCGCCAGCCAGGTCATCCCCCACCCGGGCGGTATTGCCCGGGTAGTGCAATTGACAGATACCCATCTGTGCAAGGCGCAGGGGGGCACCCTGCTGGGCATGGATACCGATCACTCGCTGCAGGCGGTGATCGACCTGGTCAAGGCCGAGCGACCGCAAATCGACCTGCTGCTGGGTACCGGGGACCTGTCCGACCAGGGGGCCCTGGAGGCCTACCGTCGCCTGCAGGAATATTTTGCCCAGCTTACCGCTACCAGCTGCTGGCTGCCCGGCAACCACGACGATCGCGCCAACATGGAGAGCGTCGCCGACAATCCGCTGCGCCTGTGCCGCGAGCTCAGGCTGGGACGCTGGCAGGTTGTCATGCTGGATTCTCAGGTGCCCGGGGAGGTGGGCGGTGAGTTGGGTGCGGGTGAGCTGGCACTGCTGGAGGGGGCGCTGGCCGCCGCCGCCGAGCAGGACCTGTATTCACTGGTCTGCCTGCACCACCAGCCGGTGCCAATCGGCTGCGCCTGGCTGGATGAGCAGATGGTGGTGGACGCGGCGGACTTTTTTGCGATCCTGGATCGTTTTCCAGGGGTGCGCGGCGTGCTGTGGGGGCATGTGCACCAGCAGGTGGACCGCCTCCGCGGCGATATCAGGTTGATGTCATCGCCCTCCACCTGTGTGCAGTTCGCACCCGGCAGCGCCGGTTTCAAGGCGGACGCGGAGTCGCCGGGTTATCGCTGGCTGGACCTGCATGAGGACGGCAGCCTGCACACCGGCGTATCCCGGGTTCTCGGGACCTCATTCAAGGTAGA
>JAOUDU010000687.1 GCA_029859085.1 Gammaproteobacteria bacterium
CCCAGCTGGGCCTGCTGGCCAGGGCGGGCCAGGTCGAGCGCATGGCCGACGAGTTCCACCTGCTGGATTGCTTCGAGTGCGGTTCCTGCTCCTGGGTCTGCCCCGCGCATATCCCGCTGGTGCAGCGCTTTCGCGCCGCCAAGGGCCTGGTCAGGAAACGGCGGGCGGCTTCATGAGCGGGCGCGGGCACACCCTGGAAATCCACAGCTCGCCGCATATCGCCAGTGGCGCCAGCGTCGATGTGATCATGCGCAACGTGGTGCTGGCGCTGCTGCCGGTGGCGGCGTTCGCCGTCTACAGCTTCGGGCTGGCGGCGGCGCTCACGCTCGTTGTGGCGGTGCTGTCCTGCGTGGGGACGGAGCACCTGCTGTGCCGGCTGGCCGGCGCGCCGAGCACGGTGCGCGACTGGTCCGTCACCATCACCGGGCTGTTGTACGGGCTCACCCTGCCGCCGGCGCTGCCCCTGTGGATGGTGGCCTGTGGCGGGATCATCGGCGTGGCCATGGCCAAGTGCCTGTTCGGCGGGTTGGGCTACAACGCGTTCAACCCGGCGCTGGTGGCGCGCGCGTTCCTGCAGGCGGCGTTTCCGGTGGCGATGACCAGCTGGACGCCGGCCTTCGCCGCGGGGCGCTTCAGCCAGCTGCCAGCCAGTACCCTCACGATACCCTTCGCGACCCCGGTCTACGACGGCATCACCGGGGCCACGCCCCTGTCCCTGTTCAAGTTCGACCACCAGCTGACCGCGACCGCTGACCTGCTGCTGGGCCTCACCAGCGGCTCCGCCGGGGAGACCTGCGCCGTGCTGATCCTCGCCGGCGGCGTTTACCTGGCCGCCCGCAGGATGCTGAACTGGCGCATCCCGGCGGCGGTGTTCGCCACCGTCGCGCTGCTGGGCTGGGCTTTCCACCAGCTTTCCCCGGCGGATTACCCGCCCCCGGGATTCATGTTGTTTTCCGGCGGGTTGATGCTGGGGGCGGTGTTCATGGCCACCGATATGGTGGCCTCGCCGATCACCAACGCGGGTTGCGTGGTGTATGGCGCGCTGATCGGGGCGCTGGTGACGGTTATCCGCCTCTGGGGCGGCATGCCCGAGGGGGTGATGTACGCGATCCTGCTGGCGAATGCCGTCTCCCCCCACATCGACGCGCTGATCCAGCCCCGCGTGTTCGGCACCGGCGGGCGCTGACCGATGGCGACGGCGCCCGCCAGTAACCGCAGCCCCGGCAGCTGGCCCCTGTACCGGGCGCTGGTGGGCGTGGGCGTGGTCTGCGGCCTGCTGATCGTGTCGGCCTACGTCCTCACCGGGCCGGTGATCGCGCGCAACGAGGCCGAGGCGCTGCAGCGGGCGGTGTTCCGGGTGTTGCCGGGGGCCGTCGCCAGCGCCTCGTTCGCGCTGGGCCCCGGGGGCAGGTTCGGGGCCGCCGGGGAGGGCGGTACCGCGGTGTCTGTGGTGCATGCGGGCTACGACGCGAAGGGGGTGCTGGTCGGCGTGGCCATCGAGGCCCAGGGCATGGGCTACCAGGACGTGATCCGGATCCTCTACGGCTACTCGCCTGAAAGCCAGGCCATCGTCGGCATGCAGGTGCTGGCCAGCAAGGAGACCCCCGGCCTGGGTGACAAGATCGAAAAGGACCCGGCGTTTGTCGCCAATTTCAGTGCACTGGATGTGGGCCTCGCGGCCGACGGGCAGGCGCTGCGGCAGCCGATCGAGGCGGTCAAGCACGGCAGCAAAACCGCGCCGTCCCAGATCGACGGCATCACCGGCGCGACCATATCATCCAAGGCGGTGGCGGCGATCCTGCGCCAGAGCAGCGCGCAGTGGGTGCCGCTGGTCTACCGCGCGCGGGCGGACTTTGTGCGGGAGGCAGTGACTGATGGCGGGCAGTGAGCGCAGTAGCGGGACCGCGATGTCCACCGACGACTTCATCCGGGGGCTGTGGCGGGAAAACCCGGTGTTCGTGCAGGTGCTGGGCATGTGCCCGACCCTGGCGGTGACCAATTCCGCCACCAACGCGCTGGCCATGGGGCTGGCCACCACCTTCGTGCTGGTGCTGTCCAACACGCTGGTCTCCGCGCTGCGCAATTTTATTCCCAGGCAGGTGCGCATTGCGACCTTCATCCTGATCATCGCCACCTTCGTCACCGTGGTGGAATACCTGATCCAGGCCATCAGCCTGGAGCTGCACCGGGCCCTGGGGGCGTTCATCTCCCTGATCGTGGTGAACTGCCTGATCCTGGGGCGGGCGGAGGCCTTCGCCTCGAAGCACGGCGTGGGGCGTTCC
>JAOUDU010000688.1 GCA_029859085.1 Gammaproteobacteria bacterium
CCTTTCCGCGATGATTGAACGGGCCGCGCGGCTCAACCCGGGCGGGATAGCAACGGCTTACGCCGGTCGCGCCTGCAACTGGACCGATCTCGCCGAACGGATTGCGCGCCTGGCGGCGGCGCTGCAAGGTTTCGGTCTGCGCCAGGGCGACCGCGTGGGTATTCTCGCCCTCAACAGCGACCGCTACTACGAATCCCTGTTCGCGATTCCCTGGGCCGGTTTCTGCGTGGTGCCACTGAACACCCGCTGGGCGCTGCCGGAGAACGAATACGCGGTGACGGACTCCGGTACCCGGGTCCTGCTGTTCGATGAGGCTTTCATCGAGCAGGCCGGCCAACTGCTCTACGAGGTGGAAGAGCTGTCCGCAGCGATCTTCATGGGGGAGGGCGAGTGTCCGCAATGGGCCCTGTCATACGAGGAACTTATCGCCGGCGCTGATCCCGTTGCCGCCTCCGCCCGGGGCGGGGACGAAATGGCCGGAATTTTCTACACCGGCGGCACCACCGGTTTTCCCAAGGGCGTGATGCAGTCGCACCGCGCTATCTGGGCCAGTGCCATGGGGGCCCTGCCCGATTTCCAGATGGACCGCGACAGCGCTTACCTGCATGTGGCGCCGATGTTCCATATGGCCGACCTGGCGGGGGGCATGGGTGCAACCCTCAGTTGCGGCAGGAACGTGATATTGCAGTCCTTCGATCCCGGGCAGGTACTTGCGACCATCGCCAGTGAGCGGGTGACCCATGTGCTGATGGTGCCGGCGATGATCAAGATGTTGCTGGATAGCCCCGCTGCGGGCGACGCCGACCTGTCCAGCCTGAAGTATCTGATTTACGGTGCCTCGCCGATGCCGGCGGCGACCCTGGAGCGTTGCCTGGCCACCTGGCCCGGGGTCTCACTGGCGCAGGCCTATGGCCAGACGGAACTGGCGCCGGTGGTCACCACCCTGTCGGCGCAGGCACACCTTGCGGGCGGGGATAAACTGAAGTCCGCCGGCCGTCCCACTGCGGTCAGCGATATCCGCATCGTCGGCGAGGACGGCCGCGATTGCCCCGTTGGCTGCTCCGGGGAAATAGCTGCGCGGGGCCCCCACACCATGATGGGCTACTGGAACAAGCCGGAGGAAACCGCGGCGGCGTTGCAGGACGGCTGGGTATTCACCGGGGACGCGGGTTACCTCGACGCAGACGGTTACCTTTTCATTGTCGACCGGGTGAAGGATATGGTGGTGACAGGTGGCGAGAACGTATTTACCACCGAGGTGGAAAACGCCGTCATCAGCCACGAGGCGGTGCGCGACGTGGCAGTCATAGGCGTCCCCCACCCCGAATGGGGCGAGGCGGTGCACGCAATCGTGATCCTGCATCCCGGTAACGCGGTGACAGAAGCGGAGCTGGTAAGCCATTGCCGGGAGCGTATCGCCGGCTACAAGTTGCCCAAGAGTTTCACTTTCCGGGACGAACCCCTGCCCCTGTCCGGTGCCGGCAAGGTGCTGAAAACCGAGCTGCGCAAACCCTTCTGGGAGGGCCTGGACCGCCGGGTGAACTAGATGGCAGGTGGCACACAGAAAAGCTGGTTCTCCGCAGAGGGCAGCCCCTATCCCCTTGGGGCGACCTGGATTCCCGCGGAGAATGCTTACAATTTCGCCCTCTATTCGAAACATGCTACCGCGGTCACCCTGTTGCTATTTGGCCCGGACGATACCGGTGCGCCGGTGGCCAGGGTCGAGCTAGATTATAAAACCAACAAGTCCGGGCGAATCTGGCACTGCCGCCTGCCGCTGGAACAGATGGGTGGCGCCTGCCACTACGCCTATTCGATCGACGGTCCCGCCGGCGGCAGCGCTTACGACCTGCATGCTTTCGATGTGCAGAAGGTTTTGCTTGATCCCTACGCAAAGCAGGTGTTTTTTCCGCAGACCTTTGATCGCGAGGCCGCCAAGCGCCCCGGTTCAAACATGGGCAAGGCGCCCCTGGGGGTGCTGATCGAGGAGCATGCCCCGTTTGACTGGGGCGATGACCGGGTGCCTTTTCATGAGCACGACCTGGTGATCTATGAAATGCACGTCCGCGGCTTCACCCGGAATCCCAACAGCGGGGTCGCGGCGGACCGACGCGGCACATTTCTCGGTGTAATCGACAAGATCCCCTATCTGCAGGAGCTGGGTGTAACCGCGGTGGAGTTGCTGCCGGTGCACCAGTTCGACCCCCAGGAGGGCAATTACTGGGGTTACATGACCCTTAATTTCTTCGCGCCCCACGCCCAGTATGCCAGCCACCCG
>JAOUDU010000689.1 GCA_029859085.1 Gammaproteobacteria bacterium
CAGCTGGCCTCGCTGCTCGCGCCCTGGCATTTCATGGAACAGGTCGTGGATCTTACCAACGACTTCGATAAAGCCAGTCTCGCAAGCAATGCGAAGGCCTTACCATGCAATTAATTCCAGCGTATTAATCGTACCGGCGGCAGGTGATGCGAATACAATGCAAACGTGGAATGGATCAAAATCCTGCTCTGCAGAAAGCGGGCAAGTCGCGCAACAGCGAAGTCGCTTATGCCGGCACCAGATCCATAGGACGGCCAGTCGCTGAACTTATCAATAACAGGGAGCTCGAATCGTGAGCGATAAGGCATGGGAAAACTCCGGGGATTACGACCAGCCAACCGCGCTGCAGCAACTCGAATCCGTCCTCAGTGGCTACGAGCTGCCGGATAATTTCAACCAATCCTTGATTAGACCCTGGATGGATATAGCCAACGCGCTGCTGGAATTGTATGGCGAGCAGTCCGACGCCTGGCGACGGATGATCTGGTTCACTCGCATCGTTTGTAATGCCATATCCACCAGTCTTGAAAGACGGGACCCTGAGCCGCTTGAACAGGCCCTGAATACATTCATGACATGGCTTCGGGTATGCAGCCAGGAGACGAGCTCCCTCGATCTGGCATTTGTCGCAGCTGAATATCTGTGCAGGCGCCTGAAAATGGAGATCACGGTCGATTTGGCCGCGGATGATTTGCGTAATGAGACTGAGACTGCTTCCGCACCTGTAATAGCTGCTCCTTACACGGAACCGGAGTTACTGCATGAGACAGAAAATCATCTGGAAGAAGAGCGGCCTCCGGCAGGGGCCGAAGCACCCCGCCATGAGCATCAGGAGATTCTGGAAAACGCGAACCCCTTCAACACACTCCTGAAAGATGAACCCGGGCCCGCAATGACCCCTGACTTACCGGAACATTACAGTTTCCAGGAGCCATCGGCACCGATGAGTCTTGATGCGTCAATAGACGAGCTGGAAGAACAACCGGCAGACACAGCCAGAGTTGACCAGGACATCCCGGGTAAACCAATTATCACTATGAACGCAGGCAATACTATTATGGATATTCCAACACTCTCCGAAAGATATCATACCCCTCGGGGCGATGAACCCGGCTTGACGACCGCCGCGGACACAACACACTTCAGCCAGCAACCCGGGTCGGAAAGGCCAAAATCGATTCCCGTGCCGATCGGCGTCTGGCTCGGATTCCACGACCAGGACATGTCCACCATGGCGAAGCTCGCGGTATACGACAGGGCAAATGACAATTACATATTCGCCAACAAGCAGGGCTTTCTCGTTCGCCAGATCAATACACCAGACCTTCTACACCTTATAGAAAATGAATTGGTGGATATTATCGAAAGAAGGCTGGTTTCCCGGAAGCCGACGGCTTGAGGAATGCGATCTCATGGCGTATGAATATCCAGTGAGACCTGCACAGAATGTTATCCAGGGCAGCCCGCATGGGCTCTGGAACAGGCAAAACGGCCCCTCCCGAAAATACTGCGGGCACGGTGGGTGCTATGCCAGGGAGCTGTCGATCCCGGTCAGTCCGATATATACCCGGTGTGCCATGGGGAAAGGTCCAGCAGCTCGATCTCGCTGATAGGGTGCTGGCCGCCGTCAATCCACATCACCACCCGTTGGCCGTCCGTAAAATAAGGATCCCCGGTCAGGTTCCCGCGGGGCTGGTCGTAAGGTGCCGGGCCGACACCGCCGACATAAGCGAATTTCTGCAGGGCCTGGGAGTAGGCCATGTCCTCCAGCAGGAACTCCCTGGTTTCATCGACGTTCGGATCAATTTTGTGGGTAGTGATAGTGCGCCAGGTCAGGTGAACACCGATATCGCGACTGATCTGGCCGATCCAGACCGGCTTGCCCTCCAAACGCAGCGGCGTAAGCCAGATACGCAAGTGGTTGCGTTCGTTAATGCTGCTGCGAGCCCGCTGCAAGGCCGCATCCTGGGAGCGACCAAATACATACAATGCACTGACCGGGGAATAGCGGTAGCGACCGCCCGTGAGGGCGGAGGCGGCCGTCTTGAGCAGTGAGATTCCGTATATGGTTTCGGTCTCATCCCAACCAGCGCGCATAAACCCGTGGTACATATCCGGGATATCGCCGATAAAGACAAGGTTGAGCGGGTCGCCCCGGTCCTCACCCTTTGCGTCGCGCACGCAGCAGGGCATCCGCTCCAGTTCGGCAACCAGTTGCGGCAGGTCTACATGTTTTAACTCTGATTCCGGGTAAATTTCCGCGATATTTAT
>JAOUDU010000691.1 GCA_029859085.1 Gammaproteobacteria bacterium
CCGAAGGCCGATTTTGTGCTGGTGAAGAAATCTGAGCGCAAACTCTACCTGCTCGATCACGGCAGGCCCTTCAAGGAGTACAAGGTCGCACTGGGTAAAGCACCCAAGGGGCACAAGATGAGGGAGGGTGACAAGCGCACGCCGGAGGGCCGCTACGTGCTCGACTTCAAAAATGAGAACAGCGATTATTACAAGTCGATTCGGATTTCCTATCCCAATACCGTGGATTCTGCCCTGGCGCGCAGGTTCGGCTACAAGCCCGGCGGCGCCATTATGATTCACGGTCAACGGCAGGAGGCCGAGTATTCGCCCTACGTGATGCAGGCCTTCAACTGGACCGACGGCTGCATCGCGGTGACGAATGATGAAATGGACGAAATATGGGCTGCTGTTGAAGTGGGCACCCCGATAGAAATCCTGCCCTGACCACCTCTCGCATTGATAAGACGCCGATGTTTTCCTGCCCGCTGTTGCTCATAAAATGCCCTTTTGCCAGCCGGCGGCAGCGCCAACGGCTGTCGATGCTGATGTGCGTCGCGCTGTCTTCGGCGCTGGCCTGTGGTGAGGAGGTTTCCAACATCTTCGCGCTGCCCCCGCCGGGAGACGCCGTGGTCGGGCAGCTTGGCTCGGTAGTGGTCGGTGGCCACGAAACGCTGGTCGATGTCAGCCGTGCCAACAAGCACGGTTTTGATGCCATGGTCGCGGCGAACCCCGGGATCGACCCCTGGGTGCCGGAGCACGGCGCCGAAGTCGTGCTGCCCGGCCTGCATGTGCTGCCCGATGCCCCCCGCCAGGGCATCGTGGTCAATGTGGCCGAGAAGCGTCTTTACTACTATCCCCGCGATAAGCATGGCAGGGTGAGCAGCGTGGAGGTGTACGCGGTGAGCGTTGGCCGGGGCGACTGGCAGACCCCGCTGCGGACGACGCGGGTGGTGGCGAAGGTGAAAAACCCTGCCTGGTATCCGCCGGAATCAGTGCGCGCTGAGCATGCCGCGCGCGGCGATATGCTGCCTACGGTGGTGCCGCCGGGGCCGGATAACCCGCTGGGTCAGTACGTGATCAAACTGACCTTGCCGAGTTATTACATACACGGCACCAATCGCGAAAACGGCATCGGCATGCAGGTGACGCATGGTTGTATCCGCATGTATCCGGCCGATATTGAGCGCCTGGCGAATGCCGTTCCCAAGGGGACCCCGGTGACGATCATCAATCAACCCTACAAGGCGGGCTGGAAGGACGGTGTGCTGTATCTGGAAGTGCACCCGTCACTCGATGGTGCCGGCGGCAAGGCAGATCTGAGTGCGAGGTCTTTGAGCAATACGCTGGCGCGCATCAGGAAGGGCAACCCCGATGTTGCTATTCACTGGGGCGAAGTCTGGCGGGTCCGGGCAACCGAACAGGGTATTCCCTTGGCGGTGGGCGAGCGCCAGCAAATCTGACCGGCTGATATTGGCGAGAGGGCGGGGGATTTGTTTCAGGTTGGGGACTGAACGCGACAATGCCCCAGAAAGCGACGACGTACCTGCCCGTTACGGCTCAGCAAAGAGCACTGGCGCCAGCAACCACCTGGCAGCCGACCCTGTCGTAACCCGATGAAAAGTGTCCGGCTCCCTTTGCGGGGGCCGGACGACGAGAAGTTTACTTCTCCATCGACTTTTTGAATGCGCGATCGACTTTCTCGTTGGCTTCTTCGGCGGTCATGTTGGCCTGATTGGCAGCCGCCAGAGCGTCGTCAGCGGTAGCCTGAGCGCTGGCTGCAGACGCTTGTGCGGCGGCAGCGGCTTCTTTGGCTTCGTTGGCGGATTGCTGAGCGGAGTCGGCCAGCAGCTTGACGGAGTCTACAGTAGAGTTGGTCGCACAACCGGAAGCAAAAACGACCACAGCGACTGCAGGCAGCAATTTGAACATGGATTTTTTCATTTTGGATCCCCTTCGATTAATGGGAAAAGTTGATATAGCGAGACCTCCTTGAACCTGCCATGCTAGGCGGGCTCGAGGATGACTCTTAAGTTATCACCATCTAGCGGTGAATTTCCAGTGGCGAGCACTGTTTGCCCCGCCATCTTTTCTATCGCCTGCAGCTTTCAGGCTATATCCGGACGTTATTTGCAAAATCTATACTATAACCAAACAAATACAAACCCCTTTATCATAATACAACAACGGTAGTTGCGTTAGGTTTTATTTGCTGATCTCGCGGGGCGGTGTCCAATGTGTGCCTCGCCCTGCCAGCGCCACCGCGGGAACTGCTCGTGCCATGATG
>JAOUDU010000690.1 GCA_029859085.1 Gammaproteobacteria bacterium
AGGAAGGGCGACAGCTTGGAGTGGGGAGCCCAGTACTGGCTGCTCAGAATGGCCAGCTTGATCACGGTCTTGCCGATCAGGAACTCGCGTTCGAGGTTGTGGCGGCCGACCTTGACCACCACAGGCGTCAGCAGTTGCTTGCCCTTGCGATCGGGCATCGGCTTCTGCGCCAGGTACACCGACGCGATGGAGCCGGATTTGATCGGGCTGGAGGCATCGAAGCCGAAGTAGCGCTCAGTGGGAAGCTCGCCATAGCATTCCAGGAAGGCCTGCTCCACCTCCGCGGCGGTCATCGGCTCCACGTCTTCCTGGAACACCGCCAGGGCTGCAGTGATCTCGTCGGGCAGGAAATCCGAGCTGGCGGCGGCTACCTGGGCCATCTTGATGAAGAAGGGGCCGAATTCCCGCACCATCTGCGCGACGATCTCGGCCTGTTCCCTGAAATCATTGGGGTCGGTGGCGAAAAACTCGCGGATATAGCGCAGCGCGCCGATCTGGCGGCGGAAGATGACCAGGTCCTGGCGGATGACCCGGGTATTGGCGAGGATTTCCCGCATCCGCTTGTCATTGACCTGGCGCAGGTCCTTGACCTGGTTGATCAGCTGGGCGATCAGGGGTTCATACGCGGTAATCACTATGCGCAGTACGTCGAGGCTGACTTCCCCCAGGCCCCGCAGCTCGGGTTCGCTCATTAACTCGTTGAAAAACTTCCAGAATTCGTCCGTCAGCTGCTTGGGAATCGGGACTATGCTGCGCGCGGTGACCTGCTCCACCAGGAAGCGGATCAGGTTCTCGGTGCTCTGTTCGTTGGGCAGCATATTGCCACTGCGCATCCGGCTGGTGAGGGCGCGCAACTGCAGGGTGACCGGGTGCTCCTGCAGGGCCAGGAACAGCTCGTCCAGGGCCCGGTGCAGTTCCTGCTCGCTGATCTCGCTGCGGCGGTTGATCAGCTCGATCAACGGCAGCAGTGAGCGGTAGATTTTGGCCACGCCCACGGTAAAGTCGCTGGTGGAGCGCGCCAGCCGGATGGTCTGGTCCTTTATGGCCGGGAGGACTTCCTCCAGCTTGAGGTATTCGTCGATTGCGACCGGTTTAACCTGCCTCGCCAACAGACACTCCTGGCTGGTCCACAGGGTTCGGGCCAGCATTGACGGTGAATTGCGCGGAAAACCTGCTGTTCCGGTGACTGGGAGTTATAGCCGGTGGGCAGGAATGGGGGATTTTCCCCTATTCGGGGGTGCCTCACAAGGGCGTTCTGCCGATGAATATATCGGCCCTCATCCCCCTGCCGGGCGCCAAGTTTGCTAGAATGCCCGCTTCCGACGCACCCGTATTCCCAGCCATGACAGAAACCACTGCCCACGCCCCGCCCACCCTGCCGGCGGAAGCCTCCCGCCTGATGCGGCAGGCCACCTACGCCTCGATATCGGTGGCCCTGGTGCTGATCCTGGCCAAGCTGGTCGCCTGGGGTGTGTCCGACTCCCTCAGCCTGCTGGCGACCCTGATCGATTCGACCCTGGATGCGCTGGCCTCACTGATCAACCTGCTGGCCGTGCGCCATGCGCTGTCTCCCGCAGACCGGCAACACCGCTTTGGCCACGGCAAGGCGGAGGCGCTGGCGGGCCTGGGGCAGGCGGCCTTTATCGCGGGCTCCGCGGGCTTCCTGTTGCTGGAGGCGGTCCATCGCTTCATCCACCCGGTGCCCTTGCAGGCCTACGGCGTCGGCGTGGCCGTGATGGTGTTCTCGATTATCGCCACGCTCGGTTTGCTGGCGTTCCAGCGCCATGTCATCAGCAAGACCGGGTCTGTGGCGATCAGCGCTGATTCCCTGCACTACCGCACCGATCTGCTGGTCAATGGCAGTGTCATCGCCGCCCTCTGGTTGTCGGCGGTGGGCTGGACGGGTTTTGACCCCCTGTTCGCCATCGCGATAGCGCTTTATATACTCTACAGCGCCTGGGAAATCGTGAGCCAGGCCTTCGATCACCTGATGGACAAGGAATTACCGGATGCGGAACGGGAGCAGATCAAGGCGATCGCCCGCTCCCACAAGAAAGTGCGCGGCATGCACGACCTGCGCTCGAGGCGCTCCGGCATGGCGACCTTCATCCAGCTGCACCTGGAGCTGGATGACGAGCTGAGCCTGCTCGAGGCCCATGAAATATCAGACGAGGTGGAAGACCGCCTGCAGAACGTTTATCCCGCGGCGGAAATCATCATCCACATCGACCCGATCTCGGTGGTGGCGGATGATGATTTCCGCCGC
>JAOUDU010000066.1 GCA_029859085.1 Gammaproteobacteria bacterium
TACCTGGTCAACGGTGTCGAGACAGTGCTGGCAGCGGATTTCGCCATATTCGCCGGTGGCGTCAACGACAGGGCGGACAAGGCCCATGCGCTGCCTGACACTATGGAGATATTCCGGCAGTTGCAGCCGGCCTACGTGCCGCCGCGCCTGCGTAAAGCCCTGATTTTCGAGCTGCAGTCCCAGGCTCCCAGCGGCATGGCGGACCTGGGCGAGTTGCATTACATCGAAAGCAGCTCCGGCAAACTGCGCCTCGATATGTGCTCGATGCTGTCAAAGCGGGGTTACATCACCGTTTCGCTCATCGGCAGGAGCGTGGACGAGTCTTTCAGCCACCAGCAGAATCTCAATGTGATCAGGGATTTCCTCGGGCTGCCGCAGATACGGCGGGTGCTGACGCCACAAATGCAGTTGCGTGTACGCTGCGTATGCAACCCGAGCCTCGTTGTCGGTACTGCACAGATGCCTTACGGGGAGCGCGTCGCCGCGGTGGGAGACATGGCGACGTCCCGGCAGTACAAGGACGGGATCCTGGCCGCCCACAATATGGCCGAGGGTATTGCCTCGACCGTTCTCGGTGCAGGTCTCGACAGTCGCAGCGTGGCCTCCGGCTATGGCCGGGTGATCACCGATATCCAAAAGGACAATCGCTACGCCGCCGTCATATTCATGCTTTATCGCTGGTTCTTCGTCAATCCATTCCTGAGCCGGGTCATTTACCAGGCGTTCACCACGGAAAAGAAACTGAAACCCGGCAGCCAGCGCAGGTTCAAGAACATCTTCTGGGCGATATCCAGCGGCGACATGAGCTATCGGGAAATTGCCTGGGCAATGCTGCGGCCTGCAACACTGTTGCTCATTTTCAGGGGTGGTTTCCTGGTTACCGTGCGCAACTGGCTGGCCGAAAGGTTTTTCGGTATCCATTGGCGCGGCATCGCCAGGTTTACCACGGCGGTTTCCCGGGATGACCTCGTCGCCAGGCGCAGTGAACTGCTGCCAGCCCATACCTGGTCAGCCGCGGACGGTCACTTGCCGGAGTTCGAATGTATCTACTCGGTTCGTATCCGCGCGGGGGTAGAAACCGTGCGAGGACTGCTGGCCCAGTTCGGGGAACCCGACCGCCCCTACCTGAATCCCCGCTGGGTAAGAATCTTCCGCACCAGCGGTGAACCGCTGCAGGTCGGGAGCGTCATCCACTACCGGGTATTTTGGGGCGCGATTTCATTTGCTATCGAGCAGCAGCCCTCTGCCCGGGAGGATCTCATCGTTTACAGGGTCAATGGCGGATTCGCAGACGGCGGCCTGTTCTGCTTCGAGGTAAAACCGCTGGAGGCGGGTTTCTGCCTGTTAACTACCTACCTTGTATTTGATTACGCCAGGGGCGGTACCTTGGCCGGTCGGGTTTTCTGGAGCCTTTTCAGGCGACTGTTTCCCGAATTTATCCACGACGTGCTCTGGAACCACGCGCTTTGCTCCCTCAAGCAGATCGCTGAGCTGCGCGACGCCGTGTCCTGGGAGGTCAATATATAGGTCACCGCGAGCCGCCGGGGTCACTTTCCCGTGCACCTGCATTTCAACCGCTGTGCGATCAATGGGATGTGAGGTAGCGCACCAGCCGGCGGCGGCCGGCCTCCGGCAGGAATTTGTCCAGGATGCTCCACAATTTTGCCGAGGTGCCCAGGACGTGGCCCATGCGGGTACCCTCGGCGGCCATCTGGATCGCCTCGGCCACATGGTCCGGCTGCATGTCCACGCCCATTTTTTCCGTCAGTTGGGGGTGCAGCTGGTGACCCATCGCGGTGTTGATAACCGGCGGTTTTACCGAGGTGACCCGGATACCATAGGGGGCCCACTCGATGTGCAGGGCTTCGGTCAGTCCGTTGACGTAGAATTTGGATGCGCTGTACACCGCCAGCAGTGGTATGCCGTGGATGCTGGAAGCGGAGCACAGGTTTACCAGGCAGGCGCCGGGGGTCTGGCGCAGCAGGGGGAAGGCGAGCTGGGCCATATTGGTGAGCCCCTTGATGTTGACCTCGATAATGAGGTCGTGGCCTCGCGGGTCGATTTCCTCGAATTTGCCGCTGCTCAGCACCCCCGCATTGTTGACCAGCAGGTCCAGCCTGCCGCCGGTGTGGCCCGCGAAGTGCCCCAGCGCCGCCGCAATCGAGTCGCGGCTGGTTACATCGCAGGCACAGCCGCAGGCGTTTGGAAACTCAGCGGAGTTCAGCAGGGCCGCCACGCCGTCGGAATTGATGTCGTAGAGCCCCACGAACCAGCCCTGGGCGGCAAAGCGCCGGGCGGTGGCCAGGCCGATGCCCTGGGCGGCACCGGTGATGAGAACGGTCTTCATGGCCGGATCTACTCTCCCGCTACTGCCGGCAGAGCACAATGCCCCGCCCGGGTGGTGGCCAACTCACTCAATTGCGCGCCGCCCACTTCAATCGCATGGCGCCTGCATTTTTTTGTAGGCAATATTGGTTTCCTGCTCGGTGTTGGCCCGCAGCAGTTGCTGCTTCGCGGCCGCGCAATCCGCGGAAATCTCCAGTACCGAGGAGTGCCGCCGCGAGCGCTGCCCCGTAATGTTTGACTGACATCTGGTATCTCTCCTGTGGGTGTGGGGTCGATCCCCGTTTCGTGTACCGGGGGGGCACTGCGTCCAAGAATAACGGTTATTGGATTTCCCGTCAGCTGGCGCGGTGCAGCGGGATGGCAAGCTGGCGAGTAACCCTGCGCGCAGAGCGGGTTTTTCGGTTGCGCACCCGGCGCTGGAATATCTGCCAATTAATTGGCGCTATAGGGTCTTCAACTACAATCAGAATCACGTACACTTGGCGGCTTCCGGATTGAGCTACACTGGAACCGAACAGACGAAACTAACATTGAGGTGACCCGATGAATTATTTTGTAACCGGCGGTACCGGATTTATTGGCCGATTCGTGGTGGAACGGCTGCTGAAACGCCCCAGGTCAAAAGTCTACGTCCTGGTGCGCAAGGAATCGAAGCAAAAGTTCGAGCAGCTGCGCGACTCTCTCGGCGCGGATCCCGCGCGCCTGCTGCCCATGTGGGGCGATATCACCACCCCGGGCCTGGTTTCGAAAGCGAACCTGGGCAAGCTCAAGGGCAAGATCGACCACGTTTACCACCTGGCGGCGGTATACGACCTGAATATGTCCGATGAGCAGGGCGACCGGGTCAACAACGAGGGCACCCGCAATGTCGTGAAATTCGCCAACGCCCTCGGTGGCAAGGTCGCGCTGCAACACATGAGTTCCATCGCCATTGCCGGGGGCCATTTCCGGGGAGTGTTCAAGGAGACCATGTTTGACGAGGGCCAGGACACCTCGCACCCGTATTACCGCACCAAGTTCCAGTCAGAACGCATCGTCAGGGAAGAGTGCAAGGTGCCCTGGCGGGTGTACCGGCCCGGCGCCGTGGTGGGCTCCAGTGTCACCGGTGAGATGGACAAGATCGATGGCCCCTACTACCTGTTCCCCACCATCAAGGCGATCGTGGATAACGTGCCCAAGTGGTTGCCCCTGCTGGGTGTCGAGGGCGGCAAGATACCCATTGTGCCGGTCGACTACGTGGCCGATGCCACCGTCGCCATCGCCCACAAGCCCGGCCTGGACGGCAAGGCATTCCAGCTGCTGCAGGCGCCCCAGGACAACACTGGCAAGATCATGGAGATCCTGTTCGACGCGGCCCACGGTCCCGGTTTTGCCAAGCAGTTCGAACTGCCCAAAATGCCGAAGCTGGTGAGCAGGGGACTGCGCCAGACCACGAAGCTGCTGCCCCTCAAGGTGGCAGCCAGGGAAATGACGAAGGCCACCGGCATCCCCACCGCGGCGCTGGGTTATCTCACCAGCAAGGTGTCCTTTGATGACAAGCAGGCGCGGGACGCACTGAAGGGTACGGGCATCAGCTGCCCGAAACTAAAGGACTACGCCCCGGTGCTGTGGTCTTACTGGGAGTCGCATCTCGACTACCCGAAACCTACCCGCGGCGGCAAGGCCAAGCTGGCGGGCAAGGTGGTGATGGTCACCGGCGCTTCCAGCGGGATCGGGCTCGAGTCGGCGCGCAAATTTGCCGCCAACGGCGCGATTGTGATCCTGGTGGCGCGCACCCTGTCAAAGCTGCAGGAGCAGGCCGACATCATCGAAAAGCAGGGGGGAGAGGCCTATGCCTATTCCTGCGACCTCAGCGAGTTGGAGGATATCGACCGGCTGGCGAAAAAAGTGCTCGAGGATTTTGGCCGGGTGGACATCCTGGTCAACAATGCCGGGCGCTCCATCCGCCGGGCGGTGATGGAGTCCCTGGACCGCTTCCACGATTACGAGCGCACAATGCAGCTGAACTATTTCGGCTGCGTGCGACTGATCAACGGCGTGCTGCCGTCGATGGTGGCCAACAAGAGCGGCCAGATCATCAATATCTCCAGCATTGGTTGCCTGGTCAACGCGCCGCGGTTCGCTGCCTACGTGGCCAGCAAATCGGCCCTCGACGCTTTCTCACGCAGCCTTTCCTCAGAAGTGAAACAGGACAATATAGATATTTCCACGATCTATATGCCGCTGGTGCGCACCCCGATGATCGCGCCCACCAAGATCTATAACTACGCCCCTACCTGGTCGGTGGACCAGGCCTCGAACCTGGTCATCGATGCGGCCGTGCACAAGACCAAGCGTATCAAGACCTTCATGGGGCAGACCATGGAGATGAGCTACGCGGTGGCGCCCAAGCTCAACGACAGCCTGCTGGCCCGGGGCTTCCAGTTGTTTCCCTCCTCCGCGAAGGCGCGGGGCAAGAAGGACGAAGAGGCACCCAGCGGAGAAACCATGGCACTGGCCTACCTGCTGCGCGGAGCGCACCTGTAAGCTTACTGGCTGAGCCTGTTCCCGGCGCTGGTGGCCACCACCACCAGGGCCGGGCTGCCAGAGCAGCTGTTTCCATTCAGGTCCCGATAGAGTAAGATGCGGCCCCCGCCATACGCCGCACGACCGGGGCGTACTCGCATCAATCACCAAACCAAGAGATACACCATGACATTTGACGAGCTCGGCCTGGCCGCGCCACTGCTGCGCGCAGTGAAGGAAAAAGGCTATACCGAGCCATCGCCGATCCAGGTAGAGGCGATCCCCGCCGTGCTGGCCGGCCGCGACATCATGGCCGCCGCCCAGACCGGTACCGGCAAGACCGCGGGCTTTGTCCTGCCTATCCTGCAGCTGCTGAGCGCGACTGCCCCGGCCCATCCGCATCGCCTGCGGTCGCTGATCATCACCCCGACCCGCGAGCTGGCGGCCCAGGTACAGGAGAGTGTGGTCACCTATGGCAAGCACCTGCCGCTCAAGTCGGCGGTGGTATTTGGCGGGGTGAAAATCAACCCGCAGATTACCGCGCTGCGCAAGGGCGTGGATATTCTGGTCGCCACGCCCGGCCGCCTGCTGGACCTGTACCAGCAGGGCGAGGTGCGCTTCAACGAACTCGAGATCCTGGTGCTGGATGAAGCCGACCGCATGCTGGATATGGGCTTTATCCACGATATCCGCCGGATTCTGAAACTGCTGCCGGCCAAGCGCCAGAACCTGCTGTTTTCGGCCACTTTCGCGAACGAGATCAGGCAGCTGACCAGAACCATCCTGCACGACCCGGTGGAGGTGGAAGTCTCACCCCCCAATGCGACCGCCGAGCTTGTCGAGCAGTTCGTATACCCGGTCGACAAGAAAGACAAGGCGGCCGTCCTGATCCAACTGGTGGAGGAGCGGGACTGGCAGCAGGTGCTGGTGTTCAGCCGCACCAAGCACGGCGCCAACAAGCTTGCCCAGCAGCTGGAGAAGGCCGGCATCAATGCCGCCGCCATTCACGGCAACAAGAGCCAGGCCGCGCGCACCAAGGCACTGGCGGGATTCAAGGCCGGCAAGATCCGGGTGCTGGTGGCCACCGATATCGCGGCCCGGGGCCTGGATATCGCCCAGCTGCCCCAGGTCGTGAATTTCGACCTCCCCAACGTGCCGGAGGATTACGTCCACCGCATTGGCCGCACCGGTCGCGCCGGCGCCACCGGCAAGGCCTACTCACTGGTGAGCGCGGATGAGATCAAGCAGCTCAATGATATCCAGCACGTGATCCAGAGACATCTCGACAGGGAGTACGTCGACGGCTTTGAACCAGACCACGAAGTGCCCCCCAGCGCGCCCATACGCAAACCGCAGGTGCATGGCCAGGCCAGGATCCAGCAGCATCACAAGCGGCCTGCGGGAGACGGTCAGCACACCTCCCGCGGGCGCGGCAGCGAGGGACACAACCGGCCCCAGCAGCGCAACAAGCGCCCGGGTAACCGCTCTTCACGCCCGGCCCAGGGCGGCAATACCCGCTAGTAGCCGGCGTTGCCCGCGCGGATTTTTGCGGCAAATGCCTCATCCAGCGGTTCATACTTGCTGGCACCCGGCTTCATCACGTACAGCGGATCCTTCACCTGCGCCAGGTCATAGCCCTGGCTGCGCAGCTCGCCCTTGACCAGCTTGAAGGTGCCGGTGGTATCCAGTTCGCGCTGGATCCGCAGGAAAACCGGCCTGGCGTAGGCGGGCAGCTGGCTGCATACGTGCGCCGAGAAGCTGTCCAGGTCGAGCTGCTGCACCCCTTCGGCCAGTGACAGTGCGGCCATGCCGGCGCGGCCATCGGCTCTGGGTACTTCCACCCCGTAGACATTGCAGAACGCGATCTGGGGGTGCTGGTTGATAATCTCGCCCACCTCGTTGGTGGAGACGTTTTCCGACTTCCAGCGGAAGGTGTCTCCCACGCGGTCGACAAACTGGTAGTGAGGTAAGCCGATAGCGAAACCCACGTCCACGGTTTTCATCAGGTCGCCGGTGTTGAACCAGGCATCGCCCTTCTTGAAGACATTGCGCAGGATCTTCTTTTCCGTGGCCTCCTTGCTGGTATAACCCTCGAAGGTTGTCATCGGGGTAATCTTGCCCAGCAGCAGGCCGGGTTCACCCGGCGCTACCCTGATGCAGTGGCCCTTGCTGTCGCGCAGGATTTCATCCGCGTCCACGTCGTACTTGACCAGCGCGACCGGCAGGGTGGTGGCTCCCACCGTGCAATCCTTGTTGAGGAAGTTCAGGAAGCCCACGTTGCCCTCGCTGGACCCATAGAACTCAGCCACCCGGCACACGCCAAAGCGCCGCTTGAATTCGTGCCACACATCCGGTCGCAGGCCATTGCCCATCATCGTGCCCAGGGGGTTTTTGTAATCGTCCGGCTGCGGCGGCGTATTCAGCAGGTAGCGGCACAGTTCCCCGATGTAGATAAAGCAGGTAGCGCCGTATTCGCGCACCTCGCTGAGGAACATGCTGGCGGAAAACTTGCGCCGTATCAGCATTGTCGCGCCGGTACAGATTGCCGCCCCCACTCCCAGGAACAGGCCGGTACCGTGGTAGAGAGGCAGGCACAGGTAGATGCAGTCTTTCTCGTCGCAGCGCAGCCCGGCCTTGTAGGACAGGGCGGCGGTCATCAGGTAGCGCCGGTTGGACAGGACCGCCGCTTTCGGCAGGCCGGTGGTGCCGGAGGTGAAAATATACAGGGCGATGTCGCCGAGGGTCATTTGGGCGGTCTCGGGCGGATTTTCGCGATCCTCGTCCGCCGCCTCCTCCGCCAGGTTGGCCGCCCAGCCGGGGCAGTCCAGTTCACCTGCGTCGGGCACGAACAGGTAATGGCTTACCGCTGCCAGGGCCGGATCCTTGCGCACTTCCGCGATTGCGTCCAGGCGCTCCTCGCCGAATATACACATGACGGAGTCAGTAATGCTCATGCAGTGCACGAGGGGCCCGCCTGTGAGGTTGGTGTTGATCAGCGCGGCCCTGGCACCGAGCTTGTTCAGCGCGATCAGCAGGGCGACGTATTCGATGCGGTTTTCCAGCATCACACTGACGGTTTCGCCGCGCTTGAGGCCACTGCCGCGCAGTGCGCCCACGTACTGGTTGGCGAAGGCGTTCAGCTCCCTCCAGTTGAGTTCCCGGCCCTCGAAAATGACAGCCGTATGTTCCGGGTACTTCGCGGCAGTGGCCTCGGCCCGCGCCGCGAAGCAGTCGTGGGCAGACAATGGTCGCGGTTTTATTTCCCGGGCCAGCCCGGGCAGGACTCTCGCTTCCGCCAGTGTGCTGGCTACTTCACTTATACGCATTGTTCTTTCCGGTGCAGCATGGATTCAGTCGAGCAAGATAGCGGTTCTGCCATTGGCGGGCAAGCGGGGCAGGCCATAGTGTGACTGGAGTCCCGCCCGGTGCTCAGGGCCCCAGCAGATTTGATACCTTGCCCGCCGAGAGCTGCGAGAACCAGGCCGCGTCGTAGGAGCGCTGTAACATATTGATCGCGGACAGGGCGCTGACCACCCGCTCCGCATAGGCTTCCCGCGGCGGCAGAAGGTCGGCCTTGCCATCCAGTAATTGCAGGTGTTCGGCCAGGCGCAGCCCGGTGGCAAACAGGTCCTGGGATACCGAGGATTCGCAGCTGATGGTGCGGCGCAGCAGCATCTGCCGGCCCTGTGCCATAAGGCGGGTGATGAACTTCTTGCGGTCGTGGACCGGCTTGCCCTCCAGCTCCAGCAGGGTCACGGCAATGATCAGGTAGGATTCGGTAATCGAGCGCAGGATGGCGTGGCCGAAGCGTGGCGGCTGCTCCCGCAGCAGTTTCTGCAGGGAGTGCTCCCCGCTGGTCCAGTCTGGGTAGCGCTCCAGTGCTTCGGCCTGCACCTCTCGCAGGAACTCCTCCCTGGGCTTGAAGAAGAATTCGAATTTATATAGGTCGCGCAGGCCCAGGACCTCCCGCTCCAGCGCCTGGGCGTTGGGGGCGTCGATCCCGAGGGCACAGGTGGCGAGCCCGATCTCCGCCAGGGCCGCGCTGAGGAAATAGTGGGTGATGGTGTTGCGGTAATAGGCCGCGGCCAGCTGTTTCCCCCGCGGGATGTAATACACCGGGGTGTTAGCCTTGTCGAAGCAGCGGACCAGTCCCGAGCCCTGCAGCGCGAGCACCGCGGCCCGCACCTGCTCCTCGTCGTCCAGGCTGAACCCCGAGGCGGCGGGCAGTTTGCGCGAGCGCACCATGGCGGCGATGTCACCGGCCTGGGCGTGTATCTCGGCGGCGGTGAGGGCGCGGCCGTTGGCGCCAAGCAGTACCATGGTCAGCACGTCCGCGGACTTGATCGGGGTGATCTGCTCGATGCGCGAACAGACCTCGAAGCCCATCCGGGTAACGGGGCCGGGATCCTGGCCCTCGTTGCCCGACAATTCCGCGTTCAGGCCGGGGGCCTCGCCAGTGCCAGGGGTTTGGCGAAACG
>JAOUDU010000067.1 GCA_029859085.1 Gammaproteobacteria bacterium
GTACAGCCTGCCCTCCCGCGACATCATCTCCGACTCCGTGGAGTACATGGTGAACGCCCACTGCGCCGACGCCATGGTCTGTATCTCCAACTGTGACAAGATCACCCCCGGCATGCTCAATGCCGCTATGCGCCTGAATATTCCGGTGGTATTTGTCTCCGGCGGGCCGATGGAGGCGGGCAAGACCAAGCTGTCCGAGCACAAGCTGGACCTGGTGGACGCCATGGTGATCGCGGTGGACGATTCCGCCAGCGATGAGAAAGTGGCGGAATACGAGCGCTCCGCCTGCCCCACCTGCGGCTCCTGCTCGGGGATGTTCACCGCCAACTCGATGAACTGCCTGACCGAGGCCCTGGGCCTGAGCCTGCCGGGCAACGGCTCCACCCTCGCCACTCACGCCGACCGTGAGCAGCTGTTCCTGCGGGCGGGACGGCTGGTGGTTGAGCTGTGCGACCGCTACTACCGGCAAGGGGACGAGTCGGTACTGCCGCGCGCTATCGGCAGCTTCGAGGCCTTCGAGAACGCGATGTGCCTTGATATCGCCATGGGCGGTTCCACCAACACAATCCTGCACCTGCTGGCGGCCGCCCAGGAAGCCGAGCTCGATTTCACCCTGGCGGACATCGACCGGCTGTCGCGCAAGGTTCCACAGTTGTGCAAGGTGGCGCCCAATACCCCGCTGTACCACATGGAAGACGTACACAGGGCCGGCGGCATCATGGGTATCCTGGGCGAACTCGATCGCGCCGGATTGCTGCACACCGACTGCCCGACCGTGCACAGCAGGACCATGAAGGAGGCGCTGGCGAACTGGGATATCGTGCAGACCCGTGACGCCGCCGTGCATAAATTCTACAGTGCAGGCCCGGCGGGAATTCCCACCCAGACCGCGTTCAGCCAGGACACCCGCTGGCCCAGCCTTGACGATGACCGCACATCCGGCTGCATCCGCTCACTGGCCAACGCCTACTCGACGGAGGGCGGGCTTGCGGTTCTGTTCGGCAACATCGCAGAGGATGGCTGTGTGGTGAAGACCTCCGGGGTCGACGAAAGCATCCTGGTATTTTCCGGCCCGGCCCATATCTGCGAGAGCCAGGAGGCTGCGGTGGATGACATCCTCAACGACCGGGTCAGGCCCGGCGATGTGGTGATCATCCGCTACGAGGGGCCCCGGGGCGGCCCGGGGATGCAGGAGATGCTCTATCCCACCAGCTACCTGAAATCGAAAGGGCTGGGCAAGGTCTGCGCCCTGCTTACCGACGGCCGCTTCTCGGGAGGCACCTCCGGCCTGTCAATTGGCCACGCCTCACCCGAAGCGGCTGCGGGGGGCGCCATCGCCCTGGTGGAGCAGGGCGACACCATCGAGATCGACATTCCCCGGCGCAGCGTCAATGTCGCGCTGGGCGCTGATGTCCTGGCCGCGCGGCGCCGGGCCATGGAAGCGAAGGGAGATATGGCCTGGCGCCCGTCGGCCCAGCGCCCGCGCAAGGTCACCGCGGCGCTCAAGGTCTATGCGAAAATGGTCACCAGCGCCGACAAGGGCGCGGTGCGGGACCTGTCACTGCTGGACTGACAGGCTCTCAGCCGGCTTTCGGCGGAACCGCGTCGCCCTGGGCGATCAGGGTCTCCAGGTCCTCGCGCAAGCCGGCCAGCTCAGCGCGCAGGTGTCGGCCCTGTTTTTCCGTGCGGCTGTTGAGCACGTCCGCCACAGCCCCGAAAATCACCACGAGATTGTGCTCAAACACCTGCTGATAGCGCGGTGAAAGGGTCTCGCCCCGGCGCGCAAGCATCTCACGCACCCGCTGCTGCCAGCCCGGTTGGCGCTGCAGCAGCACCGCCAGGCGCTCGACCCACGCGGCGCGTTCCTGCAGCCAGACTGAATCGGAGCGCTCGAGGTCGGCACTTGCGCGTTTCAGTCGCTCGCGCTGCTGCGGTGTCAGCCGCCCCAGGTAGTCCTCCAGGCCATCGGCGAAACTCTCGTAGCTTTGCTCCCTGTACTCGAGCTCGGTGCGGCTGAGGTACTCCTCTTCATAATCCGCCTGTTTTTCCCGCAGCAAAGACAGGAACTCCTGCACCTGTTCCTCGGAGAGGGTGGCGCCAAGCTCAAGCAACCAGTCGAGTGACTGTTCCTCAAGCCTCAGCCAGGCCACCTCCACGTCGCTGTATATGGCGGCCAACTCACCGGCTGTCACGGGCTGCGCCAGGCTGGTATCAATATCGTCGAGCAACTCGATATAACGCGGCAGCTCCTGCTGCCGGTGCCAGCGCAGGAAAGGCTGCAGGGTATGGTCCAGCTGCTGTTCCTGGGGTCCGCTCAGTTCGACGTAGTCATCCACGTACCAGGGCAGGATCGTATCGAGGCGGTTATAGACGAAGGTGGTGCCACTGCAGGCCGCCAGGCACAAGAGGCTGGCGACAAGCGCTACCCTTAGACTCACAACTGCTGTGCGCAATGCCACCACTGTTCTCCAGGTCAACGCCAGTCCGGCACGGTTTTGGCGACCGGTGCCCGATCCACCACCCCGCGTGCAGCTTCCACGCGGTTGCGACCATTGCGCTTGGCCATGTAGAGCGCTGAGTCCGCGAGCTTGAACCAGTGCTCGAGATTCTCCGCGGCGATCACCTCGGCAACGCCGATACTGATCGTCATGCTGCCCTCCGGCAGGATTTTCGCGCTCTCCACCAGCCTGCGCAGCTCCTCCGCGATCCGCGCCGCACTGTCGATCCCGGTCTCCCGCAACAACACCACGAACTCCTCGCCACCGAAGCGACACAGGGTATCTACGGCGCGAATGCGGCCGGAGATCACCTGGACCAGCTGCTTGATGGCCACGTCACCCATGTTGTGGCCGTACCTGTCGTTGATGCGCTTGAAAAAATCCACATCCACCAACAGCATGGTGGAGGTATGCCGGTACCGCTGCCAGGAGTCGATCGCGCCGCGCGCCTGCTCCTCCAGGTAGCGCCGGTTGTACACTCCGGTGAGCGGATCGGTGATCGCCATGTCCTTGAGCCGCCGAGACTGTTCCGTTACCGCAAAGACGAGCCAGGCACTCACCAGCCAGGTCACCATCATGCTGAAACCGAGCATGACGGCGGAGCTGGTATCGAAGCGGGTAAGTACGATCGGCAGGGCCAGCGCCCCTGAGGCCAGGCCTATGACCAGGGAGCGCCGCGAGCGCAGCAGCACAGGCAGTCCCGCCAGCAGGGGATACATCCAGTAGATGCTGTAGCGCTGCCCAAGGGCTACGGCCAGCAGGATCAGTGATATGGCCAGTACCAGCAACAGCGTCGGTGACAGGAACGCCTGGCGATCACCGCGGAGCAACCATATGTTGGCGAGCAGGATAGTCAGGAGCACAAAAGAAATGACCGACAGCAATGCCTGGCCAGTGTAGAGATCGTGTATGAACATGGGTGCCAGAACGGCCACCAGCAAGAGCAGGATATAGCGGTAGGCGTCCCGGCCACGCTTCCTGCCCGCCCTGCCATCCGCGGTCAACTCGCCGTCATGGCGGTGGTACTCAAACTGCTCGGAAAATGCTTCCCGGAAATGCCGCCTGAGCTTTTGCCAGGTGGAAAGTCTTGTGCCGGTAATTCGATTTTCCATTTGCACGACCATCGGGCGCTTGCCGCGTGGGCACTGCGTAGGTGAGTGCATTTTGTAACACAGACGACGTCAGATTTACACTTCCAGCCGCTGTGGCGGGGGTGCGACGGCAGGCGTGTTCTGCCTGCCTGTTCGCACCGTACCCGGGCGCCCGGGCAAGGCCAGGGCCCACTGTCAGGCAGCGGCCTCGGTATCGGTCGCCGCTTCCTTGTTGATCGCGCCCAGGATTCCGTCCAGGGAGGCCTGGATAATATCGTGGCTGCGACCCACGCCGCAGTAGCGGTCACCGTTTACATTGAGCTGTATGTAGCAGATCGCCTCGGCGTCCGCACTGTGGCTGAGCGCGTGCTCGCTGTATTCGACCAGTACGATCTGCTTGCCGGTGAAACGCTCCATGGCATCGACAAAGGATGCAACCACGCCGTTGCCGGTACCCGCCAGGTTGTGGGCCACACTGCCCTGTCGCAATTCGGCCTGCAACTTGTCTTTGCCCGCCTCCCGGTTTACCTGGTATTTGCCCAGGGACCAGCGACCATCCGTACCGCAATAGGTCTGCTGGAACAGCTGGTACAGCTCTTCCGAGCCCACCTCCTTCTCATGCGCCTCGGCGTAGGCCTGCACTGCGCGACTGAAATCGATCTGCAGCCAGCGTGGCAACTGCAGGCCAAAATCCCTCTCCAGCACGTAGGCGACGCCGCCCTTGCCCGACTGGCTGTTGATGCGGATAACCTCCTGGTAGGACCTGCCTATATCCGCGGGGTCGATCGGCAGGTAGGCCACCTCCCAGGGCCGGCTGTCCTCGCGCCGGGCCAGGCACTTCTTGATCGCATCCTGGTGGCTGCCGGAAAACGCGGTGAAAACCAGCTCACCCGCGTAGGGATGGCGCGGGTGGACCGGCAGCTGGGTGCACTCCTTGACGGTCTGGATGATCTCATCCATCTGGCCCAGGTTGAGCTGCGGATCGACACCCTGGCTGTAGAGGTTCATCGCCATGGTGATAATGTCCATGTTGCCGGTGCGCTCACCGTTGCCCATGAGCGTACCCTCCACCCGGTCGGCGCCGGCCAGGACACCGAGTTCAGCGGCGGCCACAGCGCAGCCCCGGTCGTTATGGGTGTGCAGGGAAATGAGCAGGCTGTCGCGCCTGGCCACATGGTCGCAGAACCACTCGATCTGGTCGGCGTAGACGTTGGGGGTGCTCATTTCCACCGTTGCCGGCAGGTTGATGATCACCGGGCGCTCCGGCGTAGGCTGCCATACCGCGGTAACCGCATCGCAGACCTCGACCGCGTAATCCAGCTCGGTCCCGGTAAAACTCTCCGGTGAGTACTCAAACACCCATTCGGTCTCCGGCTGCCGCGCCGCGCAGTCCCGCACCAGTTCGGCGCCCTTCACCGCGATCTCGATGATGCCCTCGCGATCGAGGCCAAACACCTGCTCACGCTGTACGGTGGAAGTGGAATTGTAGACGTGGACAATGGCCCGGCGGGCGCCCCGCAGGGACTCGAACGTCTTGTTGATCAGGTCGGGCCTGGCCTGGGTCAGCACCTGTATCGTGACATCCTCCGGGATGCGGCCATTGTCGATGAGGTCCCGCACGAACTCGTAGTCATGGCCCGACGCGGAGGGGAAACCCACCTCGATCTCCTTGAAGCCCAGCTTCACCAGCTGGTCCCACAGGCGGGATTTCTGGCGTGTGGTCATCGGCTCGATCAGGGCCTGGTTGCCATCGCGCAGATCGACGCTGCACCAGCGGGGCGCCTTGTCGATAACGCGGTCGGGCCAGCGCCGGTTCGCCTTGGCCACGGGCTGGAAAGGTTGGTACTTGCGATGGTCGAAGTTGCTCATGCGGTAATGCCCAGGTTGAATAAAAAGGGGCTGTTCACCTGCCGGGGCACAGGCCTTTGTAAGGCCGTGGCGGGGGGCGAGCTGAAACGGTATTTCCAGCCGCACCCGAAGCGACAGGTGATTTGGCAGCCTGGCGGATAGTATAGGTGCCAGCCATTAGCGATAGATTGCAAATATCACGCCTTTGTTGCGTTTTTATGCAATTAATCACTAGATATTCAACTTATAGTAGTGATAATAGCCTGATCAACGTGTTGTCATGACAACCGGATTAGACAGGGGAGCTCCATGAAACTCGATCGCACTGACCGTCGGATTCTCGTGGCCATGCAGCGCAACGGCCGCATCAGTAACCTGGAGCTGGCCGAGCAGGTCGGCCTTTCCCCCACACCCTGCTCACGCCGGGTCAGGCGGCTGGAGGAGTCAGGCATTATCCGCAGTCATGTAACCCTGCTGAACCAGTCGATGCTGGGTTTGAAGCTGACAGCCTATATCGGCATCAGCATGGACCGCCACACGCCTGACCGGTTCGAAGCCTTCGAGGCGGAGGTCGCCAGCTACCCCGAGGTCATGGAGTGCTCGGTGGTGACCGGCCAGAGCTCCGATTACCTGCTCAGGGCGGTGGTACCCGACATGGAATACTATGAAAAATTCCTGCTGGGCCGGCTCACCCGGATTGCGGGGGTGACCGGCGTCCACTCCAGTTTCGAACTGCGCCGGGTTATCCAGCGCACTGAATTGCCCCTGGACCATATCTCGGACCAGACCACCCTGTGAGCGCGACCGAATCCGTCACTCCGGCTGGCCGCTCCGGGTCTTGTCCCTGGACCTGCGCATCCTCAACATGGTGCAATCTGACACGGACCTGAACACGGAGAACCTATGGAAGACATGGCGGGCAAGGTAGCAATAGTCACCGGCGGGGCCAGCGGTATGGGTCAGATCATTGCCCGTCGCCTGGTCAAGCAGGGCGCCCGGGTGGCGATCTTTGACGTCAACGACCAGGGCCTGCAGGCGATGGCCGCGGAAGCCGACGCGATCACCGCCCTGCGCTGCGATATTTCCAGCCTGGAGGAAGTGGAGGCCAGGGTCGCCGAGGTTGCACAGCGCCTCGGGCCGATCGACCTGCTGGTCCACTGCGCCGCCCTGATGCCCAGCCACAAGCTGGTCGACCACACCCACGAGGGCATGGAGCGGCTGTTCCGCATCAACTACTTCGGCACCACCTACATGGTGCGCGCCGTACTGCCCGCCATGCTCGCCCGCAAATCGGGCCGCATCATCGCCTTCGGCTCCATCGCCGGCATCGCCCTGGTGCCGAAGATGGGCGCCTATTGCGCCACCAAGGCGGCGGTCAACGCCTACATGGAAGTCCTGCAGAACGAAATCCGCGACACTGGTGTGCGCGCCCACCTGGTCTGTCCCCCGGCGGTAAACACCGCGCTGATCGACCAGACCCTCGCCACCGACAGCCCGGGCAGCATTGTCGAGGCGCGCAAGAGCGGGCGCCTGGCGGACCCCGAGAAGATCGTCAACGCCATCGAAAAGGGCGTGGCGAAGGACCGGGACATCATCTACCCGGGCGAGGCCCGGCTGCTCTACCTGTGGCGCGCCCTGTTCCCGCGCCTGTGGTGGAAGACCGTGATGCATTTCGAGAAATGAATTCGAAACCGGGGCCAGGGAACACTTTGCGTTAACCCGGGCCATGGGCTAGCATCGCCGCCCCATGGCACCGCGACAGTTACATCCCGACTCACCCTGGCTCCTGGCGCTGCTCGCGGCCCTGGTGGCACTGGGGCCCCTCAGCGTGGACATGTACCTGCCCGCCATGCCCAGCATGATGCGGGACTTCGGCACCGACATCAGCCACATGCACCTGACCCTCAGCAGTTACCTGACGGGTTTCGCCCTGTTTCACCTGGCCTGTGGCCCGCTGGCGGATCGCTTCGGCCGCAAGCCCCTGCTGCTGGGTGGCACCGGCCTGTTCGTGGTGGCCTGCGTGGGCTGCAGCCAGTCCGGCAGCGTGCAGGAGTTGTTGCTGTTCCGCTTCCTGCAGGGGGTGGGCGCCTGTGTCGGGCCGACCCTCGCGCGGGCCGTGGCCAGGGACGTATACGGCCCAGCCGGCGCCGCGCGGGCGCTCTCGCTGATCGCGATGCTGATGGCCCTGGCGCCGGCAGTGGCGCCGACCCTTGGCGGTCTGCTGCTGCTGGTGCTGCCCTGGCCCAGCGTGTTCATCTTCCTGGGTGTTTACGGCGTGGCGACAATCATTCTGATCCGGGTGTTCCTGGCGGAATCCCTGCCCCAGGTGCAGAGCCTGCATCCCCGGGTCATCGCCCGCAATTACCGGGAGCTGCTGGCGGACCCGTTCTTCCTGACCGTGACTGTTACCAGCGGCCTGGTCTACGCCGGCCTGATGGTCTACCTGGCCAGCTCAAGCTTTGTCTACATCGACATGCTCGGGGTCCCGCCACAGTACTTCGGGCTGATTTTCCTGGGCTCAGTCGCCGGCTATATGGCCGGCAGTGCCGCCAGCGCAAACCTCGCCAGACGCCATGACTCCGAGCAAATAATGCGCCTTGGCATCATCCTGGCGATGGCGGCTGGCTGCCTGCTGCTGGCCTGCTCCTCTGGCTGGCCCACCAGCGTCTTCGCCATCATGCTGCCCATGATGTTGTATTCCGTCGCGATGGGGCTGGTACTTCCCCATGCGATGGCCATCGCCTTGCGTCCCTTCGCCCATATTGCCGGCACCGCCTCCGCACTGCTCGGCTTCATCCAGATGTCCCTCGCCGCCGGTGCGAGCGCCCTGACCGGCTTGTTCCTCTCGACCACACCTCAACCGATGGTCTGGCTGTTGCTCGCCATCGTGTCGACCAGCCTTGCCCTCGGCCTGCGGTCCCATGCGCTTTACGCCCGCACAAGGCCCTGACCGGGGGGCGGGGCTGTGGCATACTCCAGCCTGGTTTTTCCGGAGAGTTTCCCGTGCGCACCGCCTCTGATGTCACCCAGCTGATCGGCAACACGCCCCTGCTTCACCTCAAGCAGGTGTCGGAACGGACCGGTTGCACGATTCTCGGCAAGGCCGAATTTCTCAACCCCGGCGGCTCGGTAAAGGACCGGACCGCGCTGGGCATTATTCGTGCGGCCGAGGCTTCGGGCGAACTGCGCCCCGGCGGGCGTGTCGTAGAGGGGACAGCGGGCAACACCGGTATCGGCCTGACCCTGCTGGCCAACGCACTGGGCTACACCAGCACCGTGGTAATGCCCATCACCCAGAGCAAGGAGAAAATTGACTCGCTGGAGCTGCTCGGGGCAGACCTGCACCTGGTGGGGGCCACCTCCTACAGCGACCCCAACCACTACATCCACACCGCCCGGCGCCTGGCGGAGAAACTGGCCGCCCGTGAAGAGCACGGGGCCGTCTGGGCACGCCAGTTCGACAATCTCGCCAATATGGAAATCCACAACCGCACCACCGGCGCGGAGATCTGGGAACAGACCGACGGAAAGGTGGATGGCTTCATCTGCGCCGTCGGAACCGGGGGTACCCTGGCCGGAGTATCAACCGCCCTGAAGGAGCGCAACCCCGGTGTAACCATAGGCCTGGCCGACCCGGCGGGAGCGTCGCTGTACGAGTATTACCGCAGTGGCGAACTCAAGCCGTCCCCGGGTAATTCGATAATCGAGGGCATCGGCATCAACCATGTGACGGAGAATGTCGCACAGGCCCGGGTAGATATTGCCTTCAGTATCAGCGACGAGGAGGCGCTGCCGTATATCTTCGACCTGCTGCGCCATGAGGGGCTGTGCATGGGGGGC
>JAOUDU010000692.1 GCA_029859085.1 Gammaproteobacteria bacterium
CCTGGCCGGATGCCGAAGGCGAGACGCTGGTGGTGGAGGCCTGGCGCGACGGGCAGCCCATCGCCAGGGAGGAACTGGTGTTGTCCTACCTCGGCCCTGTCTGGTTTGAGGCGGATTTCAGGCAGATCGACCGCTTAACCCTGTCCACCGCGCAATACTGGCAGTTTATTGCCGAGGATATGGTGTTTCGCACCGAATGAACGGTTACGAAAGCGTTCGTCCGGGATTCATTCCTCACCGCGCCCTGGTGATATTGTACCGTTGGAGCCGCTAATCAGCAGGTCCAGGTACAGAAGTACCACAGGACACACTGAGATTGCAGAACTCCTGGGTAGTCTGTGGCCCAATTATCATCGATACCGAACAATCGCCGAGCGGTTGGCCGCCATTGAAGGTAGCTATAGACGGGCCTTGGTTGCGACAGTCTGGCGCGTACTGGATGGCCTTTATCTGCAGCGGTATTGCGGTGCTGTTTGATATCGGGTAGTAGTAAACCTGTGAGTCTCTAGGGGGCGAAAATTCCAGGCTGCCCCCATCAGGGTCGTCCATGCTCGGACCTGTGGCCTGTGCATCCGCAACCAGCTTTACGCCGCCGGCGGCCGACACCAGTGCGGCGATCGCGGTAACGGCGATGATCGCCCTGGTGCCGGACTGCGGGCGATCCTTCAGCAGGCGGAAGGCAACCAGCATCAACAACACAGCCAGAGCGATCAGCATGCTGCCGCTCAGGGTGGGCACAGCTGTGCCCACTGGCCCATAAGTGATAATCACGCCGCTGGGGGGGGTGGGGGTGCCGGCAGTCGCCAGCGATGCGAAGCCCCCCATGCCGAGAGAAAGAATCGAATTGAGCAAAAAATGACGTGTCCTTCGCACAGAGATACCCCTTTGAAAAACGTAGCCAAAACGGCCGCGTGAAGTAGCATATAGCCTAGCGTGTTGCGATAAAAGCGTGGCAGGGAGTTTTTCTGGCAGTGCGCTTGCCTGCACCGATCGGCTGGCGGCTTTTTCTTGTGGCGCCACCTGTTGTGCCCTAGACTGATTGCCTGATAAATCTGACTCCTCTGGAGAAAACATGTCCTGCATTAGCATTAATAGCCTGGTGCGCACACTGGCAACCGCCGGCCTTTTTATAATCTCATCCGTGGCGCAAGCATCAATCACGGGCAGTGTGACCGTCGGCCCCTACGCAGCGTCAGTGCCGACGCTGTCGGGAACCATGCTGCTAGTGCTTGGGCTGTTGCTGGCCGTATTGGCCCTCAGGCTGCTGCGTGACCAGCGTGGAGCCCATAAACTGCTCAGCTGGGTAATCCTGGGAGGCGGTCTCGTTATCGGCGGGGTGGGCGCCGAGCGAGCCTATGCACCACCACCTGGTATTGTCGTCGCTGAACCGTACTGTACGACCGAGGGTGCTATCAATTATTACGAATATGAACAAACCCCGCTCATGAATGCCTGCCCCAATGCCATCCAGATAAAGCGTATTTCAGCATCTTGTCAACTTGATTACGCTGCCGCAGGCTGCAAACAGGGCCAGGTCCTGGCGCCGGGTGCTTCCTGCAACGACCTGCCCCGCTGCGTGGATAGCGATTGAGATCAGTCAGACCGGCCTGCCTTGCGCCGTTTGACCGCTCTCCACCAGAACCGGGCTCTGCAAACTATCAGCCGGGCCTGTTGTCCCTTGTCTGATGCCATCGGAACGGCAGTGGGATAAGCCGGTCCAGGCGACTGCCAATCGGTTCCCGCAAATATTCCAGCCCCAGCGCCATAGTCTCCTGCTCCTTAAAAGAGCGAGCAAAATACCTCAATCTGGCAGTACTGAGTCGGTTGTGGCGGCAGTATGGTTGATGTGGTGCAGAGAATAGCGGCGCCATTGAGCGTCTGGACCGTGGCACCTTCAACGGGGCGCTCATCACTGCAACCCGGCGCAAACAGGATTTTCTTTATCTGCAGTGGAACATCGCTGGTGTTGTTGACTGCCCAGTGCATAGAGGCGCGGCCGGTAAACAAGCAATACATATGGTTATTTGCGCAGCTAGGTCCCGGTCTACAGGGGCTGTCCGGGTCCGGCCCCGGTAGTTTACGGGCGATCCGGGCGGGTGTGTGTTGCCTTGATCCATTGGAAAGGCGCGGTCACAAGACGATCCAGTCTCCCGTCCCCGGGTTCCCGCAGATACTCCAGCCCCAGCGCCATCGATTCCTGTTCGTCGTAAGGCCGGGCCGACGCGGTGCCAAACAGGTAATCGAACCAGG
>JAOUDU010000693.1 GCA_029859085.1 Gammaproteobacteria bacterium
AGGCTGCAGGCACAGGGACGCAAGGTTCAAGAGGCGGTCGAGGCGCAGCTCAGCGAACTGGAGAAGCAGTCCGTGGTTGCCGGCACCGCCGCCGAGCAGGAAATAGCGCGGCTCAAGGAACTCGCCGTCGAAGCCGGCGACAAGGCCGAAGAGGAAATGCGCCGGCTGGAGCAGCTCGAACTGGATACAAGCCAGAATTGCGAACAGGACATCGCCCGGCTGCGGGATTTGGAGCAGCAGAGCAAGTGCCATGTTGAGCAACAGCTCGCCGCGCTCAAGGTGCGCGAGGAGGAGATCAATACCGGCGCCAGGGAGAAAATCACCGCGCTGGAGAAAACCAGCCGTGAAACCCGGCGCAAGGCGGCGGAAGACATCGCCCGCCTGGAGCAATTGATTGCCGATATCCGGCGCCAGGCCGAAACCGATATCGGCGACCTGGAAGAACTTATTGAAGCCGCCCGATCAGGCTCGGAACAGGAAACCGCCGGGCTGGTGGAGCAACGCGCGGTGGCCGAGCGGACCGCAGCCGAGGAAGCCGCCGCCCTGCAGCAGCAGTGCGAGGAACACAGCCGCAGCGCCCGGGAGCGCATCGGGGAAATCAGGAAAATGCGGGAGGAGGCCCGGCAGGCGGCAAGCGCAGAGCTGGCGAAACTCCAGAGCCAGCAACACGAGGCCGACCAGGAGGCGGAAAAAACCATCGCCGGGCTGAAGCGGGCGATGTCGGACGCAAGGGACGAGGCCGTGCAGGAGCTGGAGCGGCTGCAGGCGCTTGAAAGCGAGGTGCTGTGCAAGCAGGCCGAGCAGCTGTCGAAGCTGAAACAACCCCTGCACCCCGCAACCCTGGCCGAATAAATACCCGATAAAACGGGGCAGGCCCTTCGGCCCTACACATACTGCCCTCCCCCCTGTAGGGTCGAATTCATTCGACCGCAACCCTGGCCGAATAAATTCGGCCCTACAGGTGAAGGCCGGCAACTGGCGCGTTACAATCGGCTCCTGTTTTTAACCCCGCAGCATTGCAATCCATGTCTCTCTGGCGCCCCAGGTCGGTTCTGCAGCTCGTGCTGGTCGGTTTTTTCGCCGCCGTGGCCCCGCTGTGCCTGGCGATTCTGTTCACGGTGCAGACGCTGGAGGACCTCGCCGCCGATACCAGGGCCATTACCCGGCAGGTGATCGAGGTCACGCGGCTGGGCCAGGAGATACAGGCGGAACTGCTGCAACTGGAGCGCCACACCCGCCAGTACCTGACCCTGTCCGATCCCGACCTGGCGCTGCTGGCACAGGAGGAGCGCGCACGGCTGCTGCAGCAGCTGCAGGACCTGCAGGCCCGGGTCACCGGACAGGGTGTCGATGCGATCGCGCTGGCGGAGTTACTGCAGAGACTGGACCTGGCCATGGTAACCCCGCCGGAACCCGGCGCCGAGGCAACCGGTGCGATACCGTCTGCGGATGCGCTGGAGCACAGCTTTGCCATTATCAGCGATCACCGGCGGGGCCTGCAGCAATGGTTGCGCAGCTGGGTGGACGAACTGCAGCGGGAGAGCGCCGTCCAGGCGCAGGGCATCATCGACGCCATGTACCTGCAACTGGTTATCCTGGCCCTGGCCACCCTGGCCCTGTTGCTGCTGTTCGCCTACTGGATCAACAGGCCGGTGCAGCAGCTGTCTGAGGAAATCCACAAACTGGGCACCACCGGGCTCAGCCACAACATCCGTATTTCCGGCCCGCAGGAGCTGGCGGAACTGGGCCACAAGCTGGAGTGGCTGCGCCAGGGCCTGCAGGACACGGAGCAGCAAAAACAGCAGTTCCAGCGCCATATTTCCCACGAGCTCAAAACACCCCTGGCGAGCCTGCGCGAGGGCGCCGACCTGCTGGCGGAACAGGTGACCGGGCACCTGTCGCGACAGCAGCAGGAAGTCGTGGACATCGTGCAGCGCAACGCGATAGAACTGCAGCGCCTGATCGAGAACCTGGTCGACTACAACCAGCTGCCCGGTCGGGAACTGGTGTTCGAGGAGATCGCGCTGGCACCGCTGTGGGACGAGATCCTGGGCAACTACCGCCTCACCATCGCCCAGAAAAACCTGCGATTGACCGTGCGCGACAAGTTATCCTCCTGGGTCGCCGACCGGCACAAACTGAAAACCACCCTGGACAACCTGCTGTCCAACGCCGTGAATTACACCCCCGAGGGCGGCGATATCCTTGTAGTATGGGGTCGGCAGGCTGCCAGGCTTAAAATCGAGATT
>JAOUDU010000068.1 GCA_029859085.1 Gammaproteobacteria bacterium
GTGATCAGGCCCTCGTTGACCATGTCCACCGCGATTTTCACCGAGGCGCGCCCGGTGCGCTTGCCGCTGCGGGTCTGCAGCATGTAGAACACACCTTCCTGGATGGTGAACTCGATGTCCTGCATATCGCGGTAGTGTTTTTCCAGCAGGATCTGGGTCTGGAACAACTCGTCGTAGATTTCGGGCTGGCGCTCCTTCAGGGCCTCCACGGGCAGCGGGGTGCGCACCCCGGATACCACGTCCTCTCCCGCCGCGTTGAACAGGAATTCGCCGAAGAACAGGTGCTCGCCGGTGGACGGGTTGCGGGTGAAGGCCACACCCGAACCGGAGTCCTCGCCGAAGTTGCCGAATACCATGGCCTGTACGTTGACCGCCGTGCCGAGGGTGTCGGGAATGTTGGCCATCTCCCGGTAGACGATGGCCCTGGGAGTGTGCCAGGACCTGAACACCGCCTCCACAGCCATCTTCAGCTGGGTGAAGGGATCCTCGGGGAACTCCACCAGGGTCTTGTAGATGCGAACGATTTCCTGCCAGTCCTCGGCGGTCATATCGACATCGAGTTTTTTGCCCTGGGCAGCCTTGTACTGCTCGATCTCGTGCTCGAATTTTTCCCCGTCGATGCCCATCACCACGTCGGCAAACATGGAGATAAAGCGGCGATAGGAGTCATAGGCGA
This sequence comes from Gammaproteobacteria bacterium, assembly GCA_029859085.1. Classification (GTDB taxonomy): domain Bacteria; phylum Pseudomonadota; class Gammaproteobacteria; order Pseudomonadales; family Halieaceae; genus JARRPM01. Next base: position 677 of record JAOUDU010000068.1, read on the forward strand.
AGCGCGGGTTGCCGGTTTTGATCGCGAGGCCCTCGGCGATCTCGTCGTTGAGCCCGAGGTTGAGAATGGTGTTCATCATGCCCGGCATGGAGACGGGCGCGCCGGAGCGGACCGAGAACAGCAGGGGATTCTCGGGATCGCCAAACCGCGCCCCCATTTTTTTCTCGACGATGTCCAGCGCAACCCGGTACTCCTGTTCCAGCAGCGGTGGCAGCTTGTTGCCGGCCTTGAAGTACTCGCGGCAGGTGCTGGTTGTGATGATGAACCCGTAGGGTACGGGCAGGCCCAGGTTCGTCATCTCGCACAGGTTGGCGCCCTTGCCGCCGAGCAGCTCGCGGTCGTCCTTGCTGCCTTCGTTGAACAGGTATACGCGTTTGGCCATGGAGAATTCCCGGGTTCAGTTTTTGTCGGTGTAAATCAATCGCGGATTATAGCGGCAACCGCCCGCGAGCGTGTAGGGCCGATTGCGTCCGGCGGTTCGCGCTCAGCGGGTTGCGAGGATATCCCCCAGCCGCTCCACCTCCGCCAGCTCGGCGGTGGCCGGCACCAGGAAGACTTCCTCGCAGCCGGCGGCCTCGGCGTTGTCGATGGCTTCCCTGACCGCGTCAGCGCTGCTGCGATTGACGGATTCGGCCATCATCGCCGCTATCTCCGGGCCGGCTATCGCCAGGTATTCGTGGACATAGTCGTAGAGCTTGCGCTGGCCGTCGTCCGCCAGGGTGTACCAGAAACCGCCCAATCGATAGGGTTTGGCGGGGCGCCCGGCCCGTTCCCAGGCGGCATCGAACATGGCGAAGGCCCTCGCGAGTTCCGCCTCCTCGCCGTTGGCGGACCAGGCGTAGAGGCCGTCGGCCCACTTGCTGCAGCGCTCGATGCTCTTTGGCCCCATCGCTCCCGCCAGCAGCCGGGGGCCGCCTGGAATTGCGGGACTGGGCCCGATGGGCCCGGCGCCCGGCACGATCTCCCGGCCCTGCCACACCCGGCGCATCTCCTCGACCTGGGCGTCCATGCGGCCATAGCGCCCCTGGTAGCGGGCGCCCACCGCGGCGTAATCCTGTTCCCGGCCGCCGTAGCCGACCGAGACTTTCCTGACCCGGCCGCCGGACAGGACATCCAGGCTGGCGATCTCCTTGGCTACCCGGGTGGCGCTGTGCATCGGCAGCACATACAGGGTCGGCGTGATTTCGACCCGGGTTGTCGCCATCGCGGCGGCCGCCAGCACCATCCGCATATCCATGGCCGGGCCGTGTATGCGCTCACCGCAGCACACGCTGTGGAAGGGCCCCGCATCCACGGCCCTGAACCAGGCCTGGTAGAGTTCCCGGGTCAGTCCGGCTTTCATGTAGGGCAGGCAGATGCCAATTTGCATAAGGGTGTTTCCCAAATTTGAAAAGTGCCCTATGGTAGCCGATATGAAAATAGATGGCCCGTTCTACGCGCAATTGGGCGGCGCCGCCGAAGAGGCAGCCCGCCTGGCCGCCATTGGTTACGATGGCATATACACGCTGGAGGGCAGGTGGGACCCTTTCCTGCCCCTGGCCCTCGCCAGCGAGCACGCGCCGCAGCTGGATATCGCCACCGGCATCGCCGTTGCGTTCCCGCGCAATCCAATCCACCTCGCCTCCCAGGCCTGGGACCTGCAGACCTTCAGCAAGGGCCGGTTTCTGCTGGGTATCGGGTCCCAGGTAAAGGCCCACATCGAGAAGCGCTTCGGCGTGGAGTTCGCTCACCCGGCGGCGCGCATGCGCGAGTATATCCAGGCCCTCAAGGCTATCTTCGCCTGCTGGCAGGACGGCGACAGGCTCGATTTTCAGGGAAAGTATTTCCGCCATACCCTGATGACGCCGATGTTCAATCCCGGCCCGAACGCCTTCGGGCCGCCGCCGGTCCTGCTCGGCGCCCTGGGCCCGCTGATGACCGAGGTGGCGGGGGAGGTAGCCGACGGCCTTATCGTCCACCCCTTCAGCAACCTGCCATTTCTCACCGGCGCGGCCCTGCCCGCCGCGGAGCGCGGGCTGGCGAAATCCGGCCGGCGACGCGAGGATTTCATCCTGCAGGTCAATGCGATGGTCATCACCGGTGAAACTGCCGCAGAAACAGCCGCGGCCACTGAGGGCGTGCGCTCCCTGCTGGGCTTTTACGCCTCCACCCCCGCCTACCGCCCGCCAATGGACGCGATTGGCTACGGCGACCTCCAGCCCGAGCTCAACCGCCTCTCCAAGGAGGGCCGCTGGGACGAACTGGGCAGCCACATCGACGACACCTTCCTTGAGGCTTTCACCACCCGCGGTGAGCCCCGCGAGATCGCCCGCAAGCTGCGCGAAAAATACGGCGCCCATGCCGACCGGCTGGCCATCTACGCGCCCTATGCGGCATCGGACGCAATGTGGAAACGGATAATCGGGGAACTCAAGAACACCGGCTGAGCTGCCGGGTCACGCCTGGCTTGTGCACTGTTCACCGCAATACACCGCGTTTTACAGGCCACTGCCAATGAAACCGGAAATCGACAGATAATTCTTTATGCACCTGGGCCCGGACTCTAAAATGGCCCCGTCTTTGATTCCAGGATGTGCCGACAATGCCCACCAAATCCACCAAATCCACCAGGCCCGGTAAGCCCCGCGGGGCGGCGAAGAGCGTAAAGGCTGCGGGCCGCACCCGCTCCGGCAAAGAGCGGGCCCTGGCCCGGGCGCAGCTCGAAGCCCACTGGATGCCCTACACCGGCAATCGCCAGTTCAAGAAAGACCCGCGGATCATCGTGGGTGCCAGCGGGGTGCATTTTATCGACGACCGGGGGCGACAGATCCTCGATGGCCTGTCGGGCCTGTGGTGCTGCGGTGCCGGGCACAACCGGCCGGAGATCGCCGAGGCGGTTTACAGGCAATTGCAGACCCTGGATTATGCGCCGGCTTTCCAGTTCGGACACCCGGGCTCCTTCGAGCTGGCCAACAGGATCAAGGGCCTGACCCCCGCGGAACTGGACTATGTCTTCTTCACCGGCTCCGGCTCCGAGTCCGCCGATACCTCGCTGAAAATGGCGAGGGCGTACTGGCGCCTCAAGGGCCAGCCCAGCAAGACCCTGCTGATCGGCCGGGAGAAGGGCTACCACGGAGTCAATTTTGGCGGCATCTCCGTCGGTGGCATCGGCGCCAACCGCAAGCTGTTCGGCCCGGCGGTAGCCGCAGACCACCTGTCCCACACCCTGCGCGCGGAAAATGCGTTCACCCGGGGCATGCCCAGCCGCGGCTGGCAGCTGGCCAATGAACTGGAGGATATCATCGCGCTGCACGACGCCTCGAATATCGCCGCGGTCATCGTCGAGCCGATGGCGGGTTCGGCGGGGGTGATCCCGCCGCCGGCAGGCTACCTGCAGCGCCTGCGCGATATCTGTACAGCCAACAATATCCTGCTGATTTTTGACGAGGTCATCACCGGGCTGGGGCGCTGCGGCGGCATCACCGGGTCCGATGTATTCGGCGTGGTGCCCGACATCATGAACCTGGCCAAGCAGTTGACCAATGGCGCGATTCCGATGGGGGCCGTGGTGGCCAGTACCGATATCTACCAGACCTTCATGGCCCATGGCGGTCCCGAATACATGCTGGAGTTCCCCCACGGCTATACCTATTCCGCCCACCCGGTTGCCTGTGCCGCCGGCCTGGCGACGCTGGATATCCTCGAGCGGGAACAGCTGCCCGAGCGGGTGGCCGAACTCGCCCCCTATTTTGAGGCGGGGTTGCACGAACTTGCCGGCTCGCCCCATGTATCCGACATCCGTAATTTTGGCTTCGCCGGCGCGCTGCAACTGCACGCGCACCCGGGGGAGCCCGCGCGCCGGCCCTTCGAGGTCGCGATGAAAATGTGGGAAAAAGGTTTCTACGTGCGCTACGGCGGCGACACCGTCCAGCTCGGGCTGCCCTTCGTGATGGAAAAGTCGCAGATAGACAGCCTGCTGCAGGCCCTGGGCGAGACGCTGCTGGAACTGGCATAAACCGGGTACTGCGCGGGAGAGCGACAAGACTTGCCCGGCACTGATGCGCTGGCCCTGCTGGGCACGGCCCTGGCGGTCTCCGCGCCCACCTTCGGCTGGGTGGTCGCCGGCCTCGCGCTGCGACGCCTGGGGCTGCTGACCGAGCCCGTGATCACCCGGGTGTCGCAACTGGCCTTCCGCTTTGGCCTGCCCACGATGCTGTTCGCCAGTGCGGCAAGGGTCGACTACTCCACCCTCGGCAGTGCCGTCTACCTGCTCGCCGGCGCGCTCGCGACCCTGCTCACCCTGGCCCTGGCCTGGCAGTACAGTCGCTGGCGCGGCCATCCCAGGCCCCTGCAGGGTATTTTCGTGCAGGCCTCATTTCGCTCCAACCTGGCCATTATCGGCATCGCCCTGGCCGTATCGGCTTACGGCGAGCAGGGCCTGGTGCTGGCGGCGATGCCGGTGGCGCTGCTCACGGTACTGTACAACGTGCTGGCGGTGTGGGTGCTCAACGCCACCCTGGGCGCCGGCGCATCGATCGGCGCGCTGCTGGGGGGCATCGCGCGCAACCCGCTGATCATAGGTATTTCCGCCGGAGTCGCACTGGCCGTATCGGGCCTGCCGGTGCCGGGCTTCGTGGCGCCGCTGGGTGCAGCGATGTCGTGGTTTTTCCTGCCGCTGATGTTGTTGTGCATCGGCGGCGCCATGCAGCTGGCAAAGCTGCGCAGCACCGGGCCCGTCCAGTGGCAGGTGGCGTGGGAGGCCACCGCCTGGCGCCTGTGCGTCGGGCCGCTGCTCGCCGTGCTGCTGGCCATGGCGCTGGGTGTGCGCGATGTGCCGCTGGGAGTGTTGTTCCTGCTGATGTCATCGCCGGTCGCGGCGGCGAGTTTTGTCATGGTGGTGGCCGCGAAGGGCGACGGGGTGCTGGCGGCCAACATCGTGGTGCTGACCACCTTGCTGTCGATAATTACCGTGACCGCGGGTTTTTTCCTGCTGACACTGTTCTCGCTGGCGGGTCATCCGGGCTGACCAGTCCAGCCCGGGTGAGGTCGTGAAGCAGCGGCCGCGGCTCAGCGGCCCAGCATGGAGCGGGCCACCAGCTCCCGCATGATTTCCGAGGTGCCGCCGTAGATCCGCTGGATGCGCGCATCGGTGTAGAAGCGCGAGATCGGGTACTCAGCGGTGTATCCGTAGCCGCCGAACAGTTGCAGGCACTGGTCGATGGTCTTGCACTGCATCTCGGTACTGGCATATTTCAGCATGGCCGCATCCTCCGCGCTCAGTTTTCCCTCGGCGTAGGCGTCTGCGCACTTTTCGTAGAAAGCGCGGTTGATCGCGATCTCGGTCTTTACGTCGGCCAGCACGAAGCGGGTGTTCTGGAAGCTCGCCACCGACTGGCCGAAGGCCTTGCGCTCGAGCACGTAGTCCACGGTGATATCCAGGGCGCCTTCCGCAGCGGCCACGGCCTGCGCAGCAATGCCAAGGCGCTCCCGCGGCAGTTCAGTCATCATGATGACGAACCCCTTGTTGAGCTCCCCCAGCAGGGCCGAGGCGGGCAGGCGCACGTCCTGGAAGAACAACTCGGCGGTATCGGAGGTGTGCTGGCCGATTTTCTCGATTTTCTTGCCCTTCTGGAATCCCGGCAGCGAGGTGTCCACCAGGAACAGCGAGGTCCCCTTGGCGCCCTTGCCCGGGTCGGTGATCGCGGCGACGATGACCACGTCGGCGTGGTAGCCGTTGGTGATGAATATCTTGGAGCCGTTCAGGATCCAGCCATCACCATCCTTGACTGCGTTGGTGCGGATACCCTGCACATCCGAGCCCGCGCCGGGTTCGGTCATTGCGAGGGCACCCACGGCCTCGCCGCTCACCATTTTGGTCAGCCACAGTTCCTTCTGCTCTTCGGTGCCGAAATGGTTTATGTAGGGCGCGACGATATTGCTGTGAATCCCGTATCCGGTCGCCACGCCGCCAAAGCCCATACGGGAGGCCTCCTCGATGATCGCAAAGGTCACCTGCGGGGTGGTTCCCGCGGCGCCGTATTGCTCGGGCATGTCGGGACACAGCAGGCCGGCCGCGCCCAGGGTATTCCACAACTCCCTGGGAACCATGTGCTTCTCTTCCCACTCCTCGAAATGCGGCGCCACTTCCTGTTCCAGTGCGCGCCGGGTCATGTCGCGGAACAGTGTCAGTTCTTCATTGTCCATGGGTTCGGGTCTCCGTTGAATACAATTACTTCAGGGGGCGCAAGTTTGAGCGATCGGGTGGCTAAAAACAATGACCGGAGCCGACAAAGCCGTGGCCAGCTGCGCCGAAAATGCTACACTCCGGGTCCTGCAATCCATTGCGGTTCCCAACCAACCCGAAGCGGAGAATGATAATGCGCGAATTCAGGCAGTTCTACATCAATGGCGAGTGGGTAGACCCGGCCAGGCCCAACAGTTTCGATGTGATCAACCCGGCTACCGAGGAGGTTTGCGCGCATATCTCCCTGGGCAGCGAAGAGGATGTCAATCGCGCGGTGGCCGCTGCCAGGGCCGCGTTCGAGTCCTACAGCCGCACTTCGGTCAAGGAGCGTATCGAGTTGCTCGAGTCGTGCGCGGCCGTGTACCAGAAGCGCTATAACGACATCGCCGACGCCATTCGCGAGGAAATGGGCGCGCCGCAGGAACTGGCCGCCGGCGCCCAGGCATTCTGTGGGCTCGGCCACCTGCAGCAGGCGGCCAAGGTGCTGAAAAACTTCCAGTTCGAGGAAGATCTCGGCTCCACCCGCGTCTTCAAGGAGCCTATCGGTGTCTGCGGCCTGATCACCCCCTGGAACTGGCCGGTAAACCAGATCAGCTGCAAGGTGGCGCCGGCCCTGGCTGTGGGTTGTACGATGGTCCTCAAACCCAGTGAAGTGGCGCCGCTCTCGGCCTATATCTATGCCCAGGTCATGCATGAGGCCGGCGTTCCCGCCGGGGTTTTCAATATGGTCAACGGCGACGGCCCGGTGGTGGGTACCGCCCTGTCCAAACACCCCGGGGTCGACATGATGTCTTTCACCGGTTCTACCCGCGCCGGCTCACTGGTGGCGCAGAATGCGGCCCCCACGGTCAAGCGTGTAACCCAGGAACTGGGCGGCAAGTCACCGAATATCGTGCTGGAGGATGCCGACCTGGAAAAGGCGGTCACCGGTGGCGTGATGCACATGTACCAGAACACCGGGCAGTCCTGTAACGCCCCCTCGCGGATGCTGGTGCCCAGGGCGAAGCTGGCGCAGGCCGAGGCCATTGCCGCAAAGGCGACCGAGTCTGTCGTGGTCGGTGATCCCGCGGCCAAGGGCACCACCATGGGCCCGGTTGTATCCGAGGTGCAGTTCAACAAGATCCAGGGCCTGATCGAAGCGGGCATTGCCGAGGGTGCGAAAGTGGTCACCGGCGGTCCCGGCCGGCCCGAGGGTATCAGCAAGGGTTACTTTGTTCGCCCCACCGTGTTTTCCGGTGTCAACAACGACATGACCGTCGCCCGGGAGGAAATCTTCGGGCCGGTGCTGGTGATGATTCCGTACGACAGCGAGGAAGAGGCGGTGCGCATCGCCAATGACACCCCCTACGGCCTGGCCGGTTATGTCCAGAGCGAGAACCTCGAGCACGCCCGCGCCGTGGCCTCCCGGATTCGCGCCGGGAACGTCAACATCAACGGCGCCTCCGGCGGCTTCGACGTACCCTTCGGCGGGTACAAGCAATCGGGCAACGGCCGGGAATGGGGCGCCCACGGTTTCACCGACTTCCTCGAAATCAAGGCGGTTTCGGGTTACTAGACAGCGGAGGCGATACGAGTGCCTGACTTTGTACTGGCAATCGACCAGGGCACGACGGGCAGCACCGTCGCCCTGATGGATGCCCGCGGCAAGCTGCGGGCCAGTGTCAATTTCGAGTTTCCCCAGGTCTATCCCCGTCCCGGCTGGGTGGAGCATCGCCCGGCGGAGATCTGGTCCTCGGTCGCCCGTGGGATCCGGGCTATCCTGCGGAAAAAGCTGTGCAAACCCGCGGATATCGCCGCTATCGGCATTACCAACCAGCGGGAGACCTCGCTGCTGTGGGACCGCCACACCGGCGAGCCGTTCAATAACGCTATTGTCTGGCAGTGTCGCCGCACCACCGATTTCTGTGAGTCCCTGCGCCAGGCCGGTCATGAACCCTTCATCAGGCGCAAGTCAGGCCTGGTGCTCGACCCTTATTTTTCCGCCAGCAAATACCGCTGGCTGCTGAACAACAGCAGTGGTATCTCCCGCGCCCTGAAGTCGGGCCGGGTGGCCGCCGGCACGATCGACAGCTTCCTGATCTGGCAGCTCACTGCCGGGAAATCCCACGTCACCGATATATCGAATGCCTCCCGCACATCCCTGATGGATATCGAGCGCGGGCGGTGGGATGCGGACCTGTTGGGGCTGTTCGAGGTGCCGCCGGAAATCCTGCCCCGGATCGGCCCCTCCAGCGGGCTACTGGGCTACACCCGGGGTGTGGCGGGTTTGCCCGACGGTATCCCCATCGCCGGTGCCGCCGGCGACCAGCAGGCCGCCCTGTTTGGCCAGGCGTGCTTCGACCCCGGCGATGCCAAGTGCACCTAC
>JAOUDU010000694.1 GCA_029859085.1 Gammaproteobacteria bacterium
CCGCCTCGAAGGCCTCTGGACTGACACCGCCCAGGTGGGTATATCGGCGTTCTCGATTATTGCCGCGGGCTATTTCAGCTGCCAGCAGCCGCTTGAAGTAGAAATTCGCCAGGGACAGGTATTTCTGCAGCTTTTTCCTACCCCCCCTGTACCCAGATACTTTTTTCAGCACATCTACTGGGTCGCGCGTGAGTTCTGCGGGTATTTCCTATAGCGCCCAGTTTGGAAGCTTTGCCATGGCATGAGGGGCACCTATCAAGTTCCTATCCTCCCCAGCATGGTTTCGGGCAAAAATGTACAGAAATGCTGGAAATGTCTTGATATTTGTTGCGATGCAAGCGGTTCTCTCTAGAGTGGAGGTAGGAACTCAAACGGGGGATAAGCAGCCCATGAAGAAACGTATGGAGCATGCCAGCGGCGATAATGTCGTTTATTTGAAGCCTGGAATTTGCGCTATTTGCCAGGAGGTTTTCAGCCCGAAGACAGTCGGACAATCAGCCTGTGGGCTGAATTGTTTTGCCTTGATGCAAAACAGAAGGTATCGCAGCAATCGGAAATGCAAAAGTTGAAAAAACCCGCCGCAGCGGGAGTGTGGCTGGTGGGCGACGGGATAATTTCTTACCCCGCCTAGAGCGATTAGCCCGGTATTTGCAAGTTAACTCAATGTCATGGGCTGGCGCTACACAAGTGAGGCAAGACTGACCGGAAAAGCGTCATCGGGCTCCACGTTTGTCTTCATAGGTCAGGGATATTCGATTGTCATTAGCGCTTTTGAAGAGAAAATAAGTTAACTTTTCAGTACCCTTCGAGGATTCAATTTTTCAGTACAGTCGCGACTCTCAGCGAGGCATCGCTCCGATCAGCTGCACGGCGTCGATCTGTTTCCAGCGCCCGTGCGCCCCGAGGTTCACCGTCAAGCGGATTTTCTGCACGTCGTAAGGGGTAGCCGGAACTCGGACGCTGAACCACACGGCGTCCTCGGCGAAGCCGTCCTGGCCGAAGGGGTCGATGCCCTCCCACCACGTGTGCGCCTGGCCGCCGGGTTCGATGGCTTCGACCTTGACGATGGCACCGGGGCCGTAACTCTGCCGCACACGCACTTCCGTGGCCGGCGCTGCACGCTCGAAACCCAACTCCAGCCAGTCGCTGCCACTGTCCCGCTGCGCCGGGCACCATGCGTTTGGATGATCGTCAACGCCCGGGACATCGGGTGCTCCGGTGGCGCGCTGCGCGGACCGCTCGACCTCCGAGTATTGGCTGCCGGCCAGGGCATCGGCTGCCCATTGGCCAGCGGAATCGGCTGGGCCTGCTGCCCGGTCACCCACCCAATAACTCACGCCGGTTGCTGCCCTCTCCGTCTGCAACGTGGTGGCGGCAACGGCAGGGTGGGCTGGTGCGGACGGAGTAGTTTGCGCGGCGGCCTCTGCACCGTCTGCACTGGCCAACGGCGTCTCAGCGTCAGCAACCGGAAAGGTCTCCAGGTCGCGCAGCCGGTGAAGTAGCCAGCGCGGCGGGTGGCTGGCGTCGGGGCTGCTCCGGTAGTACTGCGAGAGCGCCTGTTGCAGTACCGCTACGGCTTCGTCATTGCGGTTCAGTTCCACCAGCACATCAGACTTGTCAGACAGGACCTCAACATCGCCCGGCGCATGCGCCAGCGCGGCATCAAGTTGCGCCAAGGCTTCTTCGGGGCGGTCATTCAACAGGTGCCAGCGCGCGAGTGAGCGCAGCCTGAAGACGGGTTCGTCCTTATCATTGACTTCGCCGCTGACGGTGACAGGCACGGCAGCGGCGGATAGCTTACCGGTCCAGGCGCCGTGGGCTGCGCTATCCCGGGTGTCGAAAGCCGCGGTCAGCCGATAGTTGCCAGGGGTCAGGGCTCCGAGCTGTTCCGGTGACAAGCCCGCAACTGCCCGGATTTCGGTGGCGCTGGCACTGAACTCCAGTTCGGTCCCGGCCTGCTCCAGGCCAGCCCAGTCGACTGCAACGGCTTTACCACTGCCGTCCTCGAGCACCAGCGACAGGGCTCCGGTCCAGGGCTCGCCGCTCTCCAGGGCAATCCGCACGGTTTCTTCTCCAGTCAGGATCAACAGCACTTCGGCCAGCAGCGGTTCGCCCCGGTGGATGACCGGTTCCGAGCCAGGGCTGGTGTGAACGGAAAAGCTGAACTGCGCGCTCACCGGTTGTACTGCAGCGGCGGACACATTTGCGGAAGCGGCAGCGGGGACGTTGGAAGTTACGGCTGCACTGT
>JAOUDU010000695.1 GCA_029859085.1 Gammaproteobacteria bacterium
GCCGACCAGGCGCTGGCTGACGATGCGGAACAGGCCGTCGAACACCGGCTCCGGGAAATGCTGGCCCCAGGGCCCGGCGAAACGGAGGGCGGTGGCCAGTTCCAGGTCGAATTCATGCTCCGCCAGCTCGCCGTCGGATTCGATCACCGCCTGCAGCTCCACGTCCTCGGCGTGGCGGGCGACCTCCTCCACAAACGCGCGTGAAAACGCCTCGTAATCATCCCGTGCCAGGCTCAGGCCCGCGGCCATCGCGTGGCCGCCGAACTTGCTGATCAGGCCCGGGTGGCGCACCGCGACGGCGTCGAGGATGTCGCGGATGTGGATGCCGGGAATGGAGCGGGCGGAGCCCTTGACCTGGCCCGGGTCGCCGTCGGCGAAGGCGATGGTGGGCCGGTGCAGGCGGTCCTTGATCCGGGAGGCCAGGATACCGATCACCCCCTGGTGCCAGCCGCCCTGGTACAGGGTCATCGCCACCGGCGCCTCACCCTCCTGCGCCAGCTCCAGCTGCGCCAGCTCGCGCAGGGCCTCCTGCTGCATATCGCTCTCGATGAGGCGCCGGTCCTGGTTCAGCTGGTGCAGTTGCGTGGCGATCTGGGCCGCCCTGCCCGGGTCCTCGCTCAGCAGGCACTCGATGCCGATGGACATATCGTCGAGGCGGCCCGCCGCGTTGATCCGCGGCCCCACCGCGAAGCCCAGGTCCGAGGCCACCACCGAGCGCGGGTCCCGGGAGGCCACTTCCAGCAGCGCGCGGATACCCGGGCGGGCCTGCCCGGCCTGGATGCGCTGCAGCCCCGCCGCCACCAGGATACGGTTGTTGTGGTCCAGCGGCACGACATCGGCCACGGTACCCAGCGCCACCAGGTCGGTGTAGTGGCCCAGGTTGGGCTCCGGGCGCTGCTCGAACCAGCCGCGCTGGCGCAGCTCCGCGCGCAGCGCCAGCATCACGTAAAAGATAACGCCCACGCCGGCCAGGTTCTTCGAGGGGAACCCGCAGCCGGGCTGGTTGGGATTGACGATGACGTCCGCCGCGGGCAGTGTCCGCCCCGCCAGGTGATGGTCCGTGATCAGCGTGGCGATGCCCCGCTCCCGGGCGGCCGCCACGCCCTCAAGGCTCGAGATGCCGTTGTCCACGGTGATGATTACATCCGGCGCCCGGGTCGCCGCCAGTTCGACGATCTCGGGGGTGAGGCCATAGCCGTAATCGAAACGATTCGGCACCAGGTAATCGACATGGCCGGCGCCGAACTGGCGCAGTACCGATACCGCGAGGGCGGTGCTGGTGGCGCCATCGGCATCGAAGTCACCGATAACCAGGAGCCTGCTGCCCGCGGCGATCGCGTCCGCCAGCAGGACGGCGGCGCGGTCGGCATTGCGCAGCTGCGCCGGTGGCAGCAGCCGCGCCAGTCCCAGGTCGAGTTCGGCGGGAGCGCGCACGCCCCTGGCGGCATAGACCCGCGCCAGCAGCGGATGCAGCGGCGCCGCCGACAGGGTATCGACGCTGTCCGCTGAGCGCCGGCGAATCAGTTTCTGCATGCTACCGCCTGTTGAATTCGCGTTATCCCGGGGCTGACAGCAGGCCCCGCATGACCGCGCCCGTCAGGCGCTGATGTTTTCAGCCATGAAGCCCTGCACGGCCGCCAACGCGTTGGGCAGGACCTCGAAGCGCTCGGGCCGCTCGAACAGGTCCTGCAGGTGCAGGGGCAGGCTCACCGCCCGGTCCAGCCCAGCCGACCTGATGGCATCGGGAAACTTGGCGGGGTGGGCCGTGGCCAGCGTCACCACCGGCACTTCCGGGGGCAGGTCCGCCGCCAGGGCCGCGGCGACGCCGATCGCGCTGTGGGGATCGAGCAGGTATTCGCACTCGCGCCAGCTGCGGGCGATCTGCTCGCAGGTCTGCTCATCACTGACACGGTGACTGCTGAACAGGGCGCGGGCGCGGGCCATCGCCGTCTCGCTGAAAACGATATCGCCGCTGTCGAAGCGGCGCATCAGGTCCGCCAGGGCCGCGCCATCGCGGTCGTAGAGGTCGAACAGCAGCCGCTCGAAGTTGCTGGACACGGTGATATCCATACTCGGCGAGAGCGTGTGGGCCAGGGGCTGGCGGCCATAGGTACTGGTGGTCATTACCCGGTGCAATACGTCGTTGCGGTTGGTGGCGATGATCAGCCGCTCCACCGGCAGGCCCATCTGGCGGGCCAGGTAGCCGGCGAAAATGTCGCCGAAGTTGCCCGTCGGGACCGAGAAGGC
>JAOUDU010000696.1 GCA_029859085.1 Gammaproteobacteria bacterium
CCCGGATTCCGTTAGGCAGGCGATGCCCCGCACATTGGCGTAGTGGTTGGCGGCATAAATAGCGGCCATGGCAATGGTCTCCTGGGCATTGCTGAACTGCCGCTCGAGCCGATAACGCGAAGTCCTCGTGATAGCCTGCCGCTCGGCCCCCAGGGCCGCGTCGGCCATCGCGGCGACCACCTCCACGGGGTATTTACCCACGGCCGTCTCCGCCGACAACATCACCGCATCTGTACCGTCCAGCACAGCGTTGGCCACATCGAAAACCTCCGCCCGTGTCGGCATGGAATTGCTGATCATCGACTCCATCATCTGGGTCGCGGTGATTACAACCCGGTCCATTTTGCGCGCCCTGGAGATCAGTTCCTTCTGGATACCGATCAGTTGTGCGTCGCCGACCTCGACCCCCAGGTCACCCCGGGCCACCATCACCCCCGCACAGGCTGTGATTATGCTGTTGAGGGTATCGTCATCGGCTACCACCTCAGCCCGCTCGATCTTGGCGATAATCGAAGGTTGCAAGCCGTGCTCCGCCAGCAGTTCCCGGGTCTGGAATATGTCGGCGGCACTGGAGACAAACGAGACCGCGACGAAATCGGGATTGACCTGCGCCAGGCTGTTGATATCGGTGAGGTCCTTGGCGGTCAGCGCCGGTGCGGCCAGCCCTCCCCCGAGGCGATTTATGCCCTTGCGCGAGCCGAGCTTGCCGCCTACCAGGACGGTACAGTCAACCGCGGCAGTGTCGACATCGTCTACCCGCAGGCGTATGCGGCCATCGTCCAGCAGCAGGATATCGCCGCGGAACACGCTGCTGCAAAGCTCCGGGTAGTCCAGGCCGACCCCCCGGGCATCGCCTCCATCCTCGCCGATGGCGAGGTCCAGCCGGAAGCGGTCGCCGTTGCTGAGCTCAACTGAATCCTGGCGGAAACTGCTGATGCGGATCTTCGGACCCTGCAGGTCGGCGAGTATGCCTACATACCTGTCGGCAATGGCGGCCTGTTTGCGAATGCGCTGTGCAACCAGGGCGTGTTGCTCCGCGGTGCCGTGGCTGAAGTTGAGGCGGAATACATTGACGCCGGCGCCAATGAGCCTGGCTATCATATCTGCCGATTCACTCGCCGGGCCTATGGTGGCCACAATCTTGGTTCGTCTGTTTATTTTCGGTATCACTTGTTCGGCCATGTATTAGCGGGCTACATCATAACCCTATCGTGGAGTACTTCCAGTATCGGACAGCGTCCGGAGGTACTGGCAAACGATGTCGGGGAAGTCGGTAAACACCCCATCGACACCTGCCTGCCTGAAGAAGATATCGAGCAGTTCGCTGAAACTGGAAACTCCCGTCGGCAATTCGTCCCGGCGGAAAGTGTATGGATGGACCAGCAGCCCGAGCGCGCGGGCTGTTGCTGCCAGGTCGCTGAGCATGATCCCGCCGGCTGCATCCCGGCCCAGGTAGATCTGGTTGAGCCAGGGGCCTATGCCGTCGGCATAGGTGGCAACTTCCGCAAGACCTTCTGCGCTTCGCAGGTGGTTATAGTCTGACTCGGTATCCTCGCCCCAGCTGTTCTCGCCGATCAATTGAATGAGCGGTAGCGGCGTCCCGATTTCATGGCGCAGTCGCCGGAGTGTCGGGCCGTCAAAGCATTGCAGGAACACCTGGCCGGGCCGATCGGCATAGCCCTTTTCCGCCAGCACCTCAAGCACAGCAGCGGTGATATCCATGCCTGACTTCAGGTGCAGGTTGGGAGCTTTGAGCTCAACATACAGGCCGGTGCTGCGGCCCCTGCTCTTATCCAGGCCGGCAATCAGTTCGATTTCCTCCGCGAGGCTTGGAATGCCGAACAGCCCCGGCCCCAGGGGAAACCTGTCCGGGTAAACCGCCAGTTCAGGGCCGCTCCCGCTGTGACTGCTGCGCTCGTGCACCTTGAGCTCACGCAGTTCCTGCAGCATGAAATCCATTGCATAGAAGCGACCATCTGCCCGCGCGCGGCCGGGAAAACGTTGGGCGACATCGGTGGTGCTTTCCAGGTAGACATCGTGCAGGACCATCGGGATGCCGTCCTTGCTCAATACCACATCCTGTTCGATATAGTCGGCCCCCATGGCATGAGCCATCGCCTTCGCAGCCAGCGTGTGCTCTGGCAGGTAGCCGCTGGCGCCGCGGTGGGCGATGACTATTGGGGCGCGCTGGGGGGCTTGTGACATATTCGTATTCACCAGAATCAAAAAAGGGCGGGAGACCGG
>JAOUDU010000697.1 GCA_029859085.1 Gammaproteobacteria bacterium
CGAGACCGACGACATGCGCGACGCCCCGTCCCTGGCCATCCTGCCCGCCCTGGTGGACCGGGGCGCCATCATCCGCGCCCACGACCCCGCGGGCATGAGTGAGGCCCGCCACCACCTGCCCGCCACGATCGAATACATGGCCTCGATCGACGAGGCGGTGACCGGCGCCGACGCCGTGGTGCTGATGACCGAGTGGAACCAGTACCGCGGCCTGGACCTGGAAAAACTCAAGTCGCAGATGCGGGGCGATGTATTCGTGGATCTCAGGAATGTCTACGAGCGCGGCCTGATGCAGGACCACGGCTTCCAGTACACTTGCGTGGGGCGCTAGCCGCCCCCATCGTCTCACCTGCCAAGGAGCTTGCCGTGCAGATAAGAAAACGCATCGCCCTGCTGATCGACTGTGACAATGTCAGCCACAATTCCATCGAGGGCGTGCTGGAGGAGTTGGCCAAGCACGGCACCGTAAACGTGCGCCACGCCCACGGCGACTGGAACAACCCCTCCCTGTCCGGCTGGATCACCAAACTGCACCCCCACGCCATCAGGCCCATGCAGCAGTTCGCGTACACCAAGGGCAAGAACGCCACCGACTCCGCGATGATCATCGACGCGATGGACCTGCTGTACAGCAACAGCGTGGACGCCTTCGCCCTGATGACCAGCGACAGTGACTTCACGCCGCTGGTGATGCGGATACTGGAAAGCGGCTTCCCGGTATTCGGGTTTGGCGCCATGAAAACGCCCCAGGCCTTTGTCGACGCCTGCTCACCGTTTATTTACACCGAGAACCTGGTGAGCGAGAAGGCGGACAAGACAGAGAGCAGCGCCCCAAGCGCCGGCAGGAAAAGCAAAACCGAACTGAGAAAGGACGGCGCGCTGGTCAAGCTGCTGCGCACCGCGGTGGAGCAGACCTCAGAGGACGACGGCTGGGCCCACATGAGCAAGGTGGCCAACTACATCTCCAACAACAGCTCCTTCTCGTCCATCAACTACGGCTACAGGAAATTCAGCGACCTGATCAAGGCCAGCGAGCTGTTCAAGGTGGAAATGCGCAAGGACGGCTCGGCGATGTATATCAAGGATGCGAGGGGTTAAAAGAGGAAAATATTTTGCCTGGCGCGGACCGGCTTAATCACCCATCCGTGTCCGGGCGTCAAGAATATAGTTACGCAGGTCCTGTTCGCTGCGCATTACATGAAGGATGTAAATGCGCTGTCTGGTTGGCCGATAGAATATGCGGCAGGGCCCCGAGATAATCTCCCGGTATCTCGATTTTTTCAGCTCCGGCGGCATACGGCCCGAACGTGGATGCGATTCAAGTCGCTCTACCGCGGTGAACACCTGCTTTACCAGCGAGGATGCGGCACCCGGGTTCTCAATCGCGATGTACGCGGCGATTTCCTGCAGATCTGATAGCGCCGGTTCGGTCCAGACTAGCTGAGCCACTTGCCCAGTTTCGCTTTCGCCTCGGCCTGGCTGAAAATTCTGCCCTCGAGCAGGGCCGTTTCACCTTTCGCGATGCCCTCGAGTATCTGCATTCGATGCTGCTGGAATTCGAATTGTTCGACGTCCACCAGATAAGCTGAGGGTTTTCCGTGTTCGGTGATAAGGACCGGTTCTCCGGACTCACGCAACTCCGCCAGGATCCGGGTCGCCTGTCGCTTCAGGGTAGTGACGAGTTCTGTTTTCATGGAAGTGATACTATTGTATCACTCGCGTCACCGCAAGCCGTGGGTGAAATCCAATCGGTCCATTTGCCCCTCGTCTGTCTGGCCCTGCGCATGCAAGCATCCCCTCGACCATTTTTCCATGCACTAATCGAAGCGTACCGAAAGCGCGAGCAAGTCACCACACCAGATGCGGCCAGATTCGGCTATGCTATGCCCAGGACCGGAACCTGCTCTCGAACCTGTCGCCCCGAAGGAGAAAACCGCCATGCTGAACCGCAGCGTCGTCATGCTGACCCCCAGGCAGCCCTACCTGGACTGGGCCGCCGGGCTCGATGACTCCGGGCTGATACCGAGAACCGATGATGAAAAGACGGTCTACCTGATTCCGGAATACGGCGACGACATCGAGGCGATGGAAATCCTGTCGCGCTGCTACGACATCATCTTCGAGATGGAACTGGAAGGATGGCACACGGACGAGAGCGCCTGGCCGGTCGACCGGACCTTCAGGAAATTCCGCGACTGGTTCGAGATCCAGTTCCACTCCGTGGTGGAGGACCTCTGCGACT
>JAOUDU010000069.1 GCA_029859085.1 Gammaproteobacteria bacterium
TCGATATCCGCGAAGGTGAAATTATCCCCGGCGAGCCATCGGCGGCTCGCCAGCTCCCGGTCCAGCTGCGGCAGCATATAGCCCAGCTGCAGTTTGCCGCGCTCCACCAGCTCAGGGATCTGGGGCACGTCCAGGGGGCCGGGCAGGGCGCGGTTGGCGAATGCTTTCGAGCGGTTGCGCAGCATGCCGGCGATCGCCATGCTCAGGGCCGCGAACACGCGGTGGTCCCAGCTGATCACCTGGGCTTTCTCCAGTGCGGTGGTGCCCAGCAGCGGTCTGTCCGGGTGCAGGGCCTCCAGGTAGGTACAGATGCCGATAACCTCCGTCAGCACCGTGCCGTCGTCCAGTTTCAGGGCGGGGACAGTGCACTCCGGGATCTCCCGGCGGTACTCGTCCTGCAGCTGTTCGGCCGCTCCCAGGTCGATCTGCCGGGTGTCGAGGGTCAGGCCCTTGTACTGCATGAACAGGGCCAGGCGGCGGGGATTGGGCGCGGGGTCATAGGTGAAGAGTTTCATCCGGTCGAGGTCCTTTTCCGTTTCGTTGGGCCTGGGAGCAGCGGTGATAGTAGTGCGATCGGGGCGGCGAATCCAGCCCGCAACCCTGGGCCGGTCAGGTTCTGCCCAGACCGGCTGCGCAGGTGAGTTTCCGCCACCGGGATAACTGGCTATAATGCGCGCCTATCAATAGAGGACTGCGTTGTGATGACTCGAATTATTTTCAGTATTTTGGCCCTCGGCCTGGCGTTCAGCGCCGCCGCGGTGGATTTGACCGACGCCCAACGAGCGGCGATGGAGGAGCGGATCAAGCCCGTGGGCGAGAACTGCATGGTGGGCGACAGCAGCTGTGGCGGCGCTGCGGCCGCCGCCAGCAGCGGTCCCCGCTCCGGTGAGGAGGTCTACAATGCCGCCTGTATGGCCTGTCACGGCACCGGAGCGGCCGGTGCGCCCAAGTTAGGGGACGCCGCGGCCTGGGCGGACCGCATTGCCAAGGGCACCGATGTCCTCCACAACAGCGGCCTGCACGGCGTGGCCGGCACGGCGATGATGGCCAAGGGCGGTTGCATGAACTGTTCGGACGAGGAAGTGATCGCCGCGGTGGATTATATGGTTGCCGGCAGCCAGTAGTTCCGGCAGTACGCCAGGCCCGGGCCGCAGTGCGTATGCACTGCGGCCTTTTTTTTCGCCCTCCGCCCCCGCCGGCTCGGCGCCAATCACGCAGGTGCGCTGCCTCCGGGTGGGTTCAAAGTACCTGGCCTGAAATTTCGATTGTGGCTTGAGCAACAAAATATACACTAACCGGATTCCACCCGGCGCTGTGAAGGGAGCCCATGCGGTTGCCGCAGCCCGCGTCGATGCGTGGTGTGTTCAAACCAGCCAGGAGTCGACTATGTCCGCCGTGATCTACCCCACCACCAATTTAATGGCCACCGAGCAGCTGGTTATCGAGCGCGGCGAAGGTGTCTATATTTACGATAACCAGGGCAAGCAATACCTCGAGGGCATGGCGGGGCTGTGGTGTACCGGCCTGGGCTATGGCAACCGCGAGCTGATCGAGACCATCAGCGAACAGTTGTCGCGGCTTTCCTTTACCCATATGTTCGGCGGCAAGACCCACCAGCCGGGCATCGACCTCGCTGACAGGCTCGCCGCCATGGCGCCGGTGCGCGACGCGAAGGTGTTCTTCGGCAATTCCGGCTCCGACGCCAACGACACCCATATCAAGCTGCTGCATTATTACTTCGACGTCATCGGCAAGCCGCAGAAACGCAAGATCATCACCCGCGAGCGCGCCTACCACGGGGTGACGGTCGCGGCGGGCTCGCTCACCAGCCTGCCCGCCAACCTGGCCCACTTCGACGCGCCGCTGGATGCGCTCGGTATCCTGCGCACCGACCACCCGCATTATTACCGCGGTGCCCAGGGCGGGGAGTCCCAGGCCCAGTTTGTCGAGCGCATCACCAACAACCTGGAACAGTTGATCCTGCGGGAGGGCCCGGACACCATCGCCGCGTTTATCGCCGAGCCCATCACCGGGGCCAGTGGCGTCATCGTGCCGCCGCCGGGTTACTACGAGAGGGTGCAGGCCATCCTCGACAAGTACGACATCCTGTTCTGGGCCGATGAGGTGATCACCGGCTTCGGGCGCACCGGCAAGCTCTTTGGCTGCGACACCGCGAATATCCGCGAGCCGGACCAGATGACCTTCGCCAAGCAGCTGTCCTCGGCCTACTTCCCGATCAGCGCCGCGGTGATCCGCGGTGATATTTACGAGGCGATGCGGGAACCCAGCGCGAAGGTGGGTATTTTCGGCCACGGTTACACCTACTCGGGTCACCCGGTGGGTTGCGCCGCCGCGCTCAAGACGCTGGAAATATATGAGCGGGACAATATCTACGCCCACGCGGCGGCAATGGGCGAGTACCTGCAGGGCCGGCTGGCGCAGCTGCGGGATCATGAGCGGGTCGGGGAGGTGCGCGGGGCGGGCCTGATCGCGGCGGTGGAACTGGTGGAGGACAAGGACAGCCGCACGCCGGCGACCGACCTGGCCAAGCGGGTCACCGCGCTGTGCCAGGACAACGGCCTGATCGTGCGCAACGTCGCCGGCTGCGCGCTGGCGGTCTGTCCGCCGCTGGTGATCTCCCGGGCCCAGGTCGATGAGCTGGTGGACAAGCTGACCCTGTCGCTCGGCCAGGCCCTCTAGTCACAGGCACACCCGCAACTCAGCCGAACAGGTTTTTCAGGCCCGCCAGGGTTTCCTTGCCCCGCTCCTCGTTGGCCTCGGCGGTATCCGCGTCCCCACCCTGCCACTGCAGGTCGTCCGCGGGCAGCTCGGCGAGGAAGCGGCTGGGCTCACAATTGACGGTTTCGCCGAACTGGCGCCGCTTCAGGGCCAGGGTCATCGTGAGGGTCTGCTGGGCCCGGGTGATGCCGACGTAGGCGAGGCGGCGCTCTTCGGCGATGTTGTCCTCTTCCACGCTGACCCGATGGGGCAGCAGGTTCTCCTCAACGCCTATGATGTAGACATGGGGGAACTCCAGGCCCTTGGCGGCGTGCAGGGTCATCAACTGGACGCTGTCGGGGCCGGTCTCTTCCTCGTCCTGCTGTTCCAGCAGGTCGCGCAGTACCAGCCGGGCGATGGCCTCGTCCAGCGGCACCTGTTCGCTGTTCATAACCCGCTGCAGGGCGTCCACCAGGAAGTGCACGTTGGCCATGCGGCGCTGGGCCACGTCCTCGCTGGAACTCAGCTGGAGCAGCCAGTCCTCGTAGTCCATTTCCCGTATCATCTGGCGAATGCCCGCTACCCCGTCCTCCCCCAGGCAACGGCCGCGGACCGAGGTCATCCAGCTGCGGAATTCCCGCAGTCGCTTCAGCCCGGCCTCGGGGACGTGATCACTGCCGATGCGGGCGCAGGCCTGGCTCAGGCTGCAGTGCTGGGCGTTGGCAAAGTTGCCCAGGGCCTCCAGGGTGGACGCCCCCAGCTTGCGGCGCGGTACATTGGCGATGCGCAGGAAGGCGTTGTCGTCGTTCTCGTTCAGGATCAGGCGGAGGTAGGCCATGATGTCCTTAACCTCGTTGCGGGCGAAGAAGGAGGTGCCCCCGCTGAGGTGGTAGGGCACCTGTTGCTGCTGCAGGGCCAGTTCGACCAGGCGCGACTGGTGATTGCCGCGGTAGAGCACCGCGTAGTCGCCCAGGCGGGTGCGCTTGCGCAGCCTGTGATCGAGGATTTCCGCCACCACCTGGTCGGCCTCGTGCTGCTCGCTGCTGCAGCGGATCACCCGCAGCGGCTCGCCGTGGCCCAGCTCGCTCCACAGCTGCTTCTCGAACACGTGGCTGTTATTGGCAATCAGGGTATTGGCGGCCTTGAGGATACGCGCAGTGGAGCGGTAGTTCTGTTCCAGCGTCACGATTTTGAGCCCGGGGTAGTCCTGCTGCAACTGGGCCAGGTTTTCCGGCCTGGCCCCGCGCCAGGCGTAGATGGACTGGTCGTCGTCCCCCACCACCGTCAGTTGGCCGCGCAGGCCCACCAGTTGCTTTACCAGCAGGTACTGGCTGGTGTTGGTGTCCTGGTATTCGTCCACCAGCAGGTAGTGCACCTGGTTGCGCCACTTGTCGAGGATGTCGGGATGGTGCTCGAACAGGATCGTGGGCAGCAGGATAAGGTCGTCGAAATCCAGCGCGTTGTAGGCCTTGAGGGCCCGTTTGTAGCGCAGGTAGGCCTGGGCGCAGAGTATGTCGGCGGGGCCGCTTGCGGCGGCCAGGGCCTGTTCCGGCAGCACCCTGTCATTCTTCCAGTGGGAGATGCGCTGGGCGATGGTGCCCGCCAGGTCGCCCTCGGCTCCGTGCTCCTGGATCAGCAGGTCCCGGATCAGGGTGCGGGTGTCCTCACCATCGAAAATGGAAAAGCCGGATTTCAACCCCAGTTCCCGGCGCTCGGCGCGGATGATCTTCAGGCCCAGCTGGTGGAACGTACTGACGGTCAGTCCCTCGGACACGCCGCTGCCCAGCAGTTTGCCCACCCGCTCTTTCATCTCCCGTGCCGCCTTGTTGGTGAATGTGACCGCGGCGATACGGCTGGCGCTGATACCGCAGGTTTCCACCAGGTAGGCGATCTTGCGGGTGATCACGCTGGTCTTGCCGCTGCCGGCACCGGCGAGAACCAGCAGGGGACCGTCGATGTAGCGCACCGCTTCCCGCTGGCGGGGGTTTAGTTGGGTCACTGCCTACAGGCCGGCACGGCGGGTGCGCAGTCGGCTGGGAAGGGCAAACGCGTTCAGCCGTAGGTGCAGAGGTAGGCTGTCTCGACGGCGACCTTGAGCTGGAATTTTTCGTTGGCGGCGACGACGAACTGCTCCCCCTGCCCGAAGGTGGTCCACTCCTCGCTGCCGGGCAGGCGCACCGTCAGGGCGCCGCTGACCACGGTCATGGTTTCCCTCTGGCTGGTGCCGAACTCGAACTCCCCCACGGCCATGACCCCGACGGTGGCCGGCAGGGTTGCGGTCTGGAAGGCGATGGAAGCGACCTTGCCGTCGAAGTACTGGTTGATCTTGAACATGTTGGCTCCTGATGTGGGGCTGAAACGGGTGGAATTTGCGGCTGCGCATTTTCCTACGAATGATGGGTAAGGGCAAAAGAAATCATGACCGGGTGGACCGCCAGGCGGTTGTGTTGAGCGAATCCATCCGGCCACAAAAAAAGGCCGACAGTTCGGCTGTCGGCCTTTTTTGTGAAACCTCCCCGTAATCGCCGCCGGGCGGCGCCTCCGGGTTGGTGCGGTTTAGCGCACGCCGCTGCGGGACATGCCCTTGGGTGTGAAGTACTTGTCGTCTGTCACACCACTGCCCTGCTTGTACTTGCCCGGAATCAGCTTGCCGTTCAGGTTGTAGATGTTCTGCAGCAGGTCGTAGGCGCCATAGGCAGAGTTGAACTCGGCATTGACATCGTACAGCGGGGCCGGGTACAGGTACTGCAAGCGCCACAGCTGGCCCCTGCCGTCGTACATGTCGCCCGCCACTGCCACCCAGCTATCCTCGTCGATATAGAATGTGCGGCGGCTGTACAGGTGACGCTGGCCTTCTTTCAGGGTGGAATCCACTACCCAGACGCGGTGTTTCTCCCAGCGGATCGCTTCCGGCTTGAGGAACTTCGGCCCGAGGTTGTCCTCCAGCTTTTCCTCGAACACAAACTTGTTGTCGTTCGCGGGGACGATCATCTCCTGCTTGCCCACCAGCTTCCAGTTGTAGCGCTCGGGCGAGCCGTTGTAGATGAAGGCGTCGTCGTAGGTGGAGGTGCCCGCCACCCCGGGGTTGGGGGTATCGAAGGACACCGCCGGTGCCAGGCGCACCCGGCGCTGGCCGGTCAGGTACTGCCACGCCTGGCGGCCCTTGCCCTGGGTGTAATCCGCGCCGGGCTCGTGCACCAGCAGGATCTCACCTGCGCGGCGTGCCGGCGCGGTGTAGTCGATACGCAGCATGGTCCAGACCGCGTCCCCCACCGGCTGGTCGGGCTTTTCGAACATCGGGTATACCGACACGGAGTGGGCGCTGGTAGCCAGTACCGGCTTGCCGCTGGAATCGACGTAGTACACGTCATAGTTCTGGTTGAAGTCCACCCCGTAGCGGATCATGTGGTTCCAGATGGCTTCCAGGCCGGACTGCGGGATCGGGAAGGGCACGCCGGGATAGTTGCCTTCAATTTTCTGCCCGTCTTCTACCAGGGAGGCGCCGGTGGCATTTTTGGCGGTATTGGCGTAGTACCAGTCCGGGCGGGTGATACCCCGGTGGGTCGGGTACACGTGCATCTCCCAGCCATCGGCACCGTATTTCTCGAACATGGCCTTGCTGCCCGCGGTCAGGTTGTCCGCGTACTCCTTCCAGTTGCTCGCATTGATGGTGTACAGGGGCGTTTCACCGGCGTAGGGGTCCGTGTAATTGCCCGATCCCGGAACATAACCGGCAGGTACCGGGGTTCCCTTGGGATCCCATGCCGGGATACTGCCATCGGCGTTCCCGGCCATCTCGGCGCCCATCGGCGTCAGGGTTTTGCCCAGCATTGCGGCCTGCTCCGGAGAGACCCCGGCCATCGCGCTGCTGGCTACTAATGAGCCCAGAAGTAGGGCGGCTTTGATACGGTTCTGCATGGTGATAGGTACTCCTTTGCTGATTATTTTAGTCACCTGCGCATAGGGTAGTGCAAGCGCCAGAGGAAAGCCATAAGTAATAGTTGGCTCTTTGCGGTTAGCCTGCCTCAACGCACCCCGCCGCGGGCCATGCCCTTGGCGGTGAAGAACATGTCATTCTCGTCGACACCATTGCGGAACTTGCCCGGGATCAGCTTGCCATTCAGGTTGTAGATGTTCTGCAGCAGGTCGTAGGCACCATAAGCCGAGCCGTAACCCGACTTGCGATCGTACAGGTTGGCGCCGTACAGGTACTGCAGGCGCCACAGCTGGTCCCGGCCATCGTACATTTCGCCGGCGGCAGCCACCCAGGTGTCCTCGTCGATATAGAATGTGCGCCGGCTGTACAGGTGGCGTTGGCCTTCCTTCAGGGTGGAGTCCACCACCCAGACCCGGTGTTTTTCCCAGCGGACGAATTCCGGTTTGAGGAATTTCGGTCCCAGGGCGTCCTCCAGCTTCGACTCAAACACGAACTTGTAGCTCGAGGCGGGAATGATGATTTCCTGCTTGCCCACAAGCTTCCAGTTGAAGCGTTCCGGTGAGCCGTTATAGATGAAGGAGTCGTCGTAGGTGGAAGTGCCCGCTACCCCGGGGTTGGGGGTATCGAAGGATACCGCCGGGGCCAGCCGCACCCGGCGCTGGCCGGTCAGGTATTGCCAGGCCGAGCGGCCCTTGCCCTGGGTGTAATCGGCCCCGGGCTCGTGCACCAGCAGGATTTCCCCGGCGCGCCGGGCGGGGGCGGTGTAGTCGATGCGCAGCATGGTCCAGACCTTGTCGCCCACGGGCTCCTCGGGGGTCCTGAACATGGGGTACACCGACACGGAGTGGGCGCTGGTCGCCAGGATGGCTTGCCCGCTGGTATCAACGTAATAGGTATCGTAGGTCTGGGAGGCGTCCTCGGCGTAGCGGATCATGTGGTTCCACATGACTTCCAGTCCCGACTGGGGGATGGGAAAGGGCACGCCGGGATAGTTGCCTTCAATTTTCTGCCCGTCGGCGACGAGGGTGGCGCCGGTGGCGTTTTTAAGGGTATTGGCGTAGAACCAGTCAGGCCGGATGGCGCCCCGGTGAGAGGGGTAGACATACATCTTCCAGCCATCGGGGCCGTATTTCTCGAACATCGCCCTGGTGCCGGCGGTGAGGTACTGGGCATATTGTTTCCAGTTCCCGCCATCGATGGTGTACAGCGGCTTTTCGTCGGCGTAGGGGTCGACGTAATTGTCCGAGCCGGGAACGAAGTTGGCGGGTGCCGGTGTGCCTGCGGGGTCCCAGGCCGGAATGCTGCCGTCGGCGTTTGCGGCCGCTTCTGCGCCCATCGGGGTCAGGTTTTTGCCGAGCTGGGCAGCTTGTTCGGGGCTGACGGCAGAGTGGGAGTTCCCCGCTGCCAGCGCCGCCAATAGCAGGCCAAAAGCAAGCTGTCTGGGCATGGCGAAGTTGTTCCTTATTAGAGGTTATGCCGGGTGCGCCCCGCAATTTAGAATATCTGGCCGGCTATTGCCAGTCCCCCGATCTCGCGTCTTTCTGCTGCCTGCTGCCTGCTATATGCGCGGCGGGGCGGGCTGGGGGCCCCGGTCGGGCAAATCCGCGCCGCGATACGCAATGGCCTCACTGATATGCTCACTGGTGCAGGCGGGGCCGCCGGCCAGGTCGGCTATGGTGCGGGCGACCCGCAGCGTGCGGTGGATCGCCCGGCCCGACAGGGTCAGCCGCAGGGCGGCGGCTTCCAGGTAGCTCGCTTCAGCCTTGCCGAGTCGGCAGATGCCGGCCAGCTGGTCGGGCGGGATCCTGGCGTTGGCGCAGCCCTGGCGGTGTTCCTGCACCGCCCGGCTGCGGCAGACCCGGGCGCGGACCTCGGCCGACGGTTCATTGTCGTCACCGGGATTGAGCAGTACGCCGGGGGGCAGTCGATGCACCGGCACATGCAGGTCGATGCGGTCCAGCAGCGGTCCGGATATGCGGGCCCGGTATCGCTGGACCTGGTCTGGCGTGCAGCGGCACTCGCGCCCGGGGTCACCCAGGTAACCGCAGGGGCAGGGATTCATCGCCGCGACCAGCTGGAAACGCGCGGGGTACCGGGTCCGGTGATTGGCCCGGGACAGGGTTATCTCGCCGCTTTCCATCGGCTCCCGCAGCACCTCGAGGCTGTGGCGGCTGAATTCCGCCAGTTCATCCAGGAACAGGACGCCGCCATGGGCCAGGGATATCTCCCCGGGTCGCGGTTTGCCGCCGCCCCCCGCCAGCGCCACCGCGGTGGCGGTATGGTGGGGCGCGCGAAAAGGTCGGCGAAAGTACTCGCTGGTATCGACCGGGTCGAAAAAATTGCGCAGCGCCAGCAGGGTGAGGGCCTCCTGCGGGCTCGGCGGCGGCAGGATGCCGGGCAGGCGGCTGGCAAGCAGGGTTTTCCCGGTTCCCGGCGGGCCGAAGAGCAGCAGGTTGTGGCTGCCGCTGGCGGCGATCTCCAGCGCCCGGCGCGCCCCCTGCTGGCCCGCGACATCCCGCAGGTCCGGGTAGCTGCAGCTGCGGCCCACGGGTTCCGGGACGCATTGGTCTATCCGGCG
>JAOUDU010000698.1 GCA_029859085.1 Gammaproteobacteria bacterium
TCCTGGCAGATGATCGTCATCACCTGTGTGCTGTTCGCGGTGGGCGTGTTCGACGATGTCCGCCATATCAACCCCTGGCTGCGCCTGCTGATCCAGTACGGGGCAGGCATACTGCTGGCCACCTGGGGCGGCATCGCCATCCATAACGTGGGCAACCTGCTGGCACTGGGAGATATTCCGCTGTTGCTGCTGACCGTGCCCCTCACCGCGCTGTCGGTGGCAGGCCTGAGCAATGCCTACAACATGATCGACGGTATCGACGGCCTGGCCGCATCGACCATGGCCCTGCCCCTGCTGGCACTGTACCTGCTGGCGCTGCAGGCGTCGCATCCCGGGGCCGATTTCCTGCTGCTGATGCTGCTGCCGCTGGCGGTGTTCCTGCTGTTCAACCTGGGCCCCGACAACCGGCTGCTGCCGAAAATCTTCCTCGGGGACGGCGGCAGCGTGACCCTGGGTTACCTGGTCACCGCCTCGCTGGTGTACTTCTCCCAGGGCGAAAACGCGCTGATCCTGCCGGTGACCGCCCTGTGGCTGGTCACGGTGCCGCTGATGGACATGCTGGCCACGATGCTGCGCCGGGCCAGGCACGGGCACAAGCTGATGGCGGCGGACCGCTCGCACCTGCACCATACCCTGATGGACATGGGTTTCAGCGCGCGCCAGACCCTGGCACTGCTGGTGGCCTGGGCCACCGCCTGTGCCCTGCTGGGACTGGCGCTGGAACGAATCCCCGAATACCTGAGCCTGGCCTGTTACTGCCTGTTGTTCGTGGGGCATTGCGTTTTCGTGATGAAGGCAGAGGCGATCAGCCGGCGCCTCGACCGCCCGCTGCGCAGGGTTCGTGGCCGGGCCGACGAATATTGAGACCACAACCGGGGGTCCCCTGCCCCGGTGCGCATTGCGCGCGCCGCCTGTTACAACCACCCCCGGTAGCGGTACACCCAGAAACCCAGTATCTCGTGCAACGCATAGGTGCTCTGCCAGAGGTCACTCACCTCGGGCAGCCAGCGGCTCCTCACCCTGGGCCCGACCAGGCGCTGGTAGTCCGTGGGCGCGGGGATGACCTCCAGCCCCTGGGCGGCATACAGGGCCACCGAGCGGCGCATGTGGAAGGCGGAGGTCACCAGCAGGATCCTGTTCGCCCCCATCCGCTTGAGCATGACCGCGGTATTGACCGCGTTGTCATAGGAATTGCGGCTCGCCTGCTCCAGTATGATCACCCGGGCGGGCACGCCCATTACCACCAGCAGGTCGCGCATGATTTCAGCTTCCGACCTGGCGCCCGGTTGCCCCCCGCCGGTCACCAGTACCCGGGGCGCCTTGCCCGCCTTGTAGAGTTCCACCGCGTGCACCAGCCGGTCGGCCTGCTGGTTGAGGTCGCCGAGGGTACCCATGTGCACATCGCCGCGGATAGCGCCCCCCAACAGGACGATGATATCCGCATCGGGAGTGACTGAAAGGGCCTTCGGCGGGTACGGGTCTTCCAGCGTACCCATCAGGTAATCAGCGAACACGGCGGTGGAGCACAGGTAGAGCCAGCCCGTCGCCAGCGCCAGGGTCCAGAAAGCCGCGCGGGTGCGGTGCAACAGCAGGGCCAGCAGCGCGAGCAGGCCCAGCAGCAGCGCCTGGTTCAGCGGATACAGCAGCAGCGACAGCAGCTTGGTCATTTCGAATGTGATGGGGCGCCCTCCCTGTGATTGCGCAGTATGATCGCACAGCGGCGCCGGGCTGTCCTTCCCGGGGTGAACGCCGACAGGCCGGCCCCGCGCAGCACTGCCATTGCCGCCCGGGCCGGGCCGGATTTTTGTATTGCCCCGCACACAGTTAACTGTCTATCCTACGGCCTTCATTCCAATAAGAAGGCCCTGCCCGATGCAATACGTCTCACTCGTTACCCTGCTGCTGGTTATCCAGTACATGATTTTCACGATGATGGTGGGCGCGGCGCGCAGCAAAAGCGGCATCAAGGCGCCGGCGGTGACCGGCGATGAAAATTTCGAACGCGCCTACCGGGTACAGATGAACACCCTGGAGCAGCTGGTGATGACACTGCCCGCCCTGTGGCTGAGCGCACTGTACTTCGAACCCTTTGTCGCCGCCCTGCTGGGCCTGGCGTTCTTCCTGGGCCGGGCGCTGTACCGGATGGGCTATATGAAGAGCCCGGAAAAGCGCGGCCCGGGCTTCGGCATCGGCTTCCTGGCAACCATCGGCCTGATCGGCACCGCGCTGTGGGGCATGA
>JAOUDU010000700.1 GCA_029859085.1 Gammaproteobacteria bacterium
CTTGTGACCTCAATATAAAAAAGCCGGTTGTTTACCGCGCCGATATGGAACCTGCGGGTGTTGGGAAGATTTCCAGTTCCGGGAGACGAAACCGATTGCGCGCATCCAAGACGAATACCTGTGGAAACCGGGCGATTATGACTCACACCGGTTAAAAACCGATATATGCCCGCAAAAATATTTTTTGTAACGAAAGCAGGTCGGGGGGCGAGCCGGGTACAGGACCTGAATTGCACCATCGCGAATAAGCTCATTAATTCGCTGACTATTGCTCCCGTCTGCCCTATGATCAGGTCTGCCGTGCTCCGCTGCCAGGCAATGCAAAGACCAATAATACTAACGAGGTCCTGCCGATGAAAACGCTTCGACCACACCCCGCAACCTTCGCACTGATTGGCGCGATCAGCGCCATCGCCCCACTGGCCACCCTGGCGGAGGGCACCCTCGAGGAGGTCGTGGTCACCGCCCAGAAGCGGGAGCAGAACCTGCAGGATGTGCCTGTCGCCGTTACCGCCTTCACCGGGGAGATGTTGCGCGAATCCGGCGTCCGTGACATGTTCGAGCTTTCCAGCATCGCGCCGAGCCTGAGTGTCGAGCAGAACCAGGCATCCACCACCACGACCTTCGGCATCAGGGGTATCTTTACCAGCTCGCAGAACTTCGGCCTGGAATCGTCCGTTGGACTTTACGTTGACGGCGTGTACAGGGCGCGCCAGGGCTCAATGATCAATAACATGGTCGACGTCGCCAGCATCGAGGTCCTGCGCGGCCCCCAGGGCACATTGTTTGGCCGCAACACACCCGCGGGCGCCGTCGTTATCAACAGTGTGCGCCCCGACTTCGAAGGCTCCGGCTTTGTGGAGGCCGGCGCGGGTGCATACAACCTGGTTGACTTCAGTGGCGCCAGGTCCGTCACCGTGATCGACGACGTGCTGGCAGTCCGCTTTACCGGCTTCAATATGGATCGCGACGGCTACATCGACGTGGTGGGGCAGGATATCCAGAAAAATGACGCGTTCAACGACAGGAATCGCTGGGGCGTGCGCTTCCAGACCCTGTATACCCCCAATGACGACCTCACCCTTCATCTTATCGCTGATCACTCGGAGGTGAATGAAGTGTGCTGTGCCGTCGGCAACTGGGAGACGAATTTTTATACACCGAACCCGCCGCCCGACGGCAAGATCGGCACCGATACCACCGTGCAGGAGCTGGGCGGCACGATACTGAGCGGCAAGGATTTTTACGACTACAAGGTCAGTGCCAGCGTCGAACCCAAATCGGAGAACAAGGACGAGGGACTCTCGCTACAGGCGGACTGGCAAACCGGTTACTTCCTGGTGACCAGTATCTCGGCCTACCGGAAACACGATTCCTATGACCGCGTCGACGCGGATTTCTACGACGTGGATGCCCTGATCAGGACCAATGACCTCAAGCAGGACCAGTTTTCGCAGGAACTGCGGATCAGCGATGACATGGACAGGCTGGGCTACGTTGCCGGGCTTTATTACTACTACCAGAAACTGGATACCGAGTCAGACACCATCATCGGGGAGGACCTCGCGCCCATTGCCAGCACCCTGGTCGGGCTCCCCATTCCCCCGGCCTGGTTCCCCGGGGGCAGCTCCGCGCTGAATGTCGCAGACCAGAAACACAACAGTTACGCCGTCTTCGGACAGGCTGACTACCGCCTCACGGACCAGTTTACTGTCACCGCGGGTCTGCGCTGGACCGCCGAAAACAAGGACATGCAGAACGTTTTTACCGAGAATCCCACCCCGGCACCCGCCGGGTTTCCCCTGTTCCCGGCGGTGGCGCCAAGATCCAATGTCGACGAGAATTTTGACGAGAGCAAGGTGACAGGGACCCTGAAACTGAGCTGGTTCATGAACGATCGCACCATGTTCTACGCCTCCTACGGGACCGGCTATAAGGCCGGGGGTATCAATACCGATCGCATTCCCGAGTCACTGGATACGGTCTTTGACCCGGAAACCGCGGAATCCTATGAAGTGGGCATGAAAGCGGAATTTCCGGACCAGGCACTGCGGGTGAATATCGCCCTGCACAAAACGGACACCGATGACCTGCAGACCATTTCATTCCAGGGCACCGGCTTCGCCCTGGACAATGCCGGCACCGCGGAGACCTACGGCGGGGAAATGGATTTACTGTGGCTCCCGACCGACAGCACCACGGTCACCCTCGGCTACGCCTACAACCACGCGGAATACT
>JAOUDU010000699.1 GCA_029859085.1 Gammaproteobacteria bacterium
CCGACGGCACTGTGGTGTCATCCATGAACCACCTGATCAAGAACAACGCGGGCTACGACCTCAAGCAGTTGTTTATCGGCTCCGAGGGCACGCTGGGCGTGATCACCCGCCTGGTGCTGCGCCTGCGGGAACAGCCGGTCACCCGCAATATGGCCTTCGTCGGGCTGGAGAGTTTCGACCATGTCGCCGGCTTCCTGCGGCACATGGACCGCTCCCTGGGAGGTACCCTGTCGGCCTTCGAGGCCATGTGGCATGATTTTTATTGCCTGGTGACTTCCCCGCCCGCCAAGGGCAAGCCGCCCATCGCCCAGGACTACCCGTTTTACGTGCTGGTGGAGAGCCAGGGTGCCGACAGCGAACTGGACACACAGCGTTTCAATAACGCCATGGAGTCTGCCTATGAAGCCGGCCTGATTGTCGACGCGGCAATCTCCCAGTCCGAAACTGACTGCCACCACTTCTGGGCGTTGCGCGACGACGTTGAACAGGTATTCCACGGTGGGATTCCGGTTGTTTTCGATATTTCCCTGCCCATCGCCGAGATGGACAACTACACCACCAGCCTGGGACCGGCCCTGGCCGCGGCCATCGGCGAACACAGGCTGTTCATATTCGGTCACCTTGGAGACGGCAACCTCCATGTCATTGTGCAGGTCAGGCCCGAGGATTACCTGCGCCTGCGCCCGGTCATCGAACAGCAGGTCTACGCGCCGCTGGCGGCTTTCCAGGGCTCGGTGTCAGCCGAGCACGGTATCGGTCTGGAGAAGAAACCCTACCTGCATATCAGCCGCTCCGAAGTCGAAGTGGCGCTGATGCGCAGCCTCAAAACCACGCTGGATCCGCGGGGCATACTCAACCCGGGCAAGGTGGTGTGAGCCGGGCGCCGCGCTCCGCTAGAATCCCTCTACCTGGTGCACCTGTTTCCAGATGAGGCCCGGGAACAGTCGGCGCATGATGGCGCCGATCTTTGCGTTGCGGGTGGGGAACACGAAAAACCTG
Organism: Gammaproteobacteria bacterium; assembly: GCA_029859085.1. Taxonomy (GTDB): domain Bacteria; phylum Pseudomonadota; class Gammaproteobacteria; order Pseudomonadales; family Halieaceae; genus JARRPM01. The sequence goes on from JAOUDU010000699.1 coordinate 1,000, forward strand.
CCCTTGTCCAGGCAGTCCTCAATCGCGTCGATCACCGTCCCGGGCGCGATCGGCGGACCCGCCTCATCCAGCATTTTGGGCCAGGCAGTGTCCTTGCCCTGCTGCAACAGCGGTGTGGCGACGGCGGGCGGGCAGACGCACGCAAAGCGGATGCCGGAATTGAGATGTTCGTGGTAAAGCGTTTCGGTAAACGCCGTAACAGCGAACTTGGTCGCGGTATACCCTCCGGTCATCAACATGGGAATGATACCCGCCATTGAAGCGAAGCTGACAAAATCGCCATGGCCCCGCGCCAGCATTCCGGGCAATACCGCCTGGGTTATATTGACCAGGCCGCCGTAATTGATCGCCATCTGCTTGTGGATAATGGCGTTGTCCTGCTCCAGCAGCTTGCCGAAGGGCATGATGGCGGCGCAGTTATAGAGGCCTGCGATAGGACCGAGCTTGTGTTCCACATCCTGTACCGCCGCGCACACCGCGGCGAAGTCTGTCATGTCTACCGTCCAGCAGTGAATACCGGCCAGGTTTCCCCTGGTTTCCGCCATGCCCTGCGCATTGACGTCGAACAGCGCAACCGTCTCGCCCCGGCTGGCAAACCGCCGCGCCGCCTCGCGGCCCATGCCGCTGCCACCCCCGGTTATCAATACAACCCTTGCTGGATCAGGCACCTGGATCTCGCTCCCTTCTGGCGGATTCGTGGCCGGAGTATAACGGCACAATCCGCCAGGGCGTATGCAAATTCGGTACTGCCGGTTTATGGTTTACATTGCCATCCCGCTCCCGCGCAGAGCCAGCGACTGGTGGGTACAGGCCTGGGCCTGGCAGGTTCTGAACCGGCCGGCTAACCCTTGATGGCCTTGAGTTCCAGCCTGCCGGATTCCGGCACAAAGGGCCGGTCCAGCACATCGAGAATAAGCGCGTCGCGGTTATAGGGGTCGCGCTTGAATTGCACCTCCCCGTTTTCAAGCACCTGCACCGTCCAGTAGACGAGGTAGATAGGCATGGGCTGGCGCAGCGACACGCGCCTGGTCTTCCCTCCCTCGATCACAGCATCGATGGCGGCGGGGCTCCATTTTTCAGGGTCATCCAGCAACAGCCGCGCCAACTGCTCGGCGTTCTCCACGCGGATGCACCCCGAGCTGAACGTGCGCTCGCTGCGGTTGAACAGATCGCGACTGGGGGTGTCGTGCAGGTACACCATGTGCTCATTGGGAAACATGATCTTGACGCGACCCAGGG
>JAOUDU010000701.1 GCA_029859085.1 Gammaproteobacteria bacterium
TGTCTCCAGGCCCATCGCCGCCCGCGAACTGATCAGCACGATCCTGCCACTGCCGCAGCTTTTCAGCGAGGGCAGGCAGGCCTGGGCCAGGATGATGGCGGCGCCGATATGGATGTGGGTGAGCATCTCCAGGTCGGCGATGTCCACCGAGCCGAGCAGGGCGGGGCGGATGACCCCGGCGTTGTGGACGATATCGGTTATCGTGTGCTCGGACGCAATGCGTGCGGCCACCGCTTTTGTCGCGGTTGAATCGGCCAGGTCCGTGGCGTAATTGTGCAGGTGCGCGTGCTGCAGGGGAGAGGGGCGGCGGGAGATATTCACCACCGCGTAGCCCGCAGCCAGCAGGTGTTCGCAGATGGAATGACCGATGCCGGTGCTGCCACCCGTGACGATTGCTGTTCTCATGCCTGTATCTCCTTGAATCCAACGCTTTGCAGCCAGCCCGCCAGCAGTCGTTGCGCCTCGGTGTCGATGCCGGTGGCCAGCAGCATACGGTTCCCCGCGCGGTCCTGTATCGCCCTGAGTGCGACCCGCGCGTGGCAGGCGATGCCCGGCGCCAGGTGCGCCAGCGCGATAGGGCCGCAATCGAGCCGGATGCTGGCAATGGCCCAGGGCAGGTGTTCAGCGTACGCCGGCTCCAGGCTGTAGCTGAGCCGGGTCAGCGACTGCACCACGCCGCCGTCGGCTACCGGCTGCCATTGCAGGTCGTCCGCCAGGCAGTGGCCACAGAGTTCCCGGGGCGGGTAGTTCACATGCCGGCAGCGGCCGCAGCGCTGCAGCGTCAGTGCGCCTGTTGCCGGCAGGCCGGTGCGAAATACCGCAGTCATCGACGCGCTCATGCCATCTCCCCCGCGCGCAGGATGGTCGCGGCGCTGCACAGGCCCCGGTCGTAATTGATCATGCCGTAGCCGCTGACCATCGCGTGCCTGGCCCCCGGAACCTGGTTGGCTCCCGCGGTGCCGGTGAGCTGGCGGATCGACTCCACCAGGCCGAGGTAGCCGGCGGCGGCGCCCGCCTGTCCCACCGACAGCTGGCCGCCGGAGGTGTTGTGCGGCAGGCCGCCGCCGTCGAAAGTCAGCGCGGTCTCACGCACGAAGGCGGGCGCACCGCCCGGCTCGCAGAATCCCAGGCCTTCCAGCTGCAGCATGGAAATCACCGGGTAGTCATCGTAGGTCTGCACCAGGTCGATGTCCGCGGGGCTGATACCGGCGCTGGCGTATAGCGCCGCGCTGAACAGCGGCCAGCCCCCGCGCAGCTGGATCGGGTCCTGGGGAAAGGCATTGTGGCGTTCATCGGCGGCCAATACCGTGACATAAGGCAGGCCAAGTTCCTGCGCGCGCTGCTGGGACATCAGCAGGAATCCCTCGCCGCCGGCGCAGGGCATGACGCAATCGTACAGGTGCAGGGGCGAGCTGATGCTGCGCGCGCCGAGGTAGTCCTCCATGCCCAGGGGCTTGTCCCCCAGCAGCGCGCCGGGAAAATGGCGGGCGTTATAGCGCTGGCTCAGCGCCAGCTGCCCGAAATCCTCGCGGGTCGCCCCGTACTCGTCCATATAGTGCTGGGTGATCAGGGCAAAGGGCGCATTGGGGCCGGCGCTGCCATAGGGATAGCAGGCGCTGTTGCTGAAACTGCTGAAGTCGGCGACCAGTTCGCGAAAGCTCCCCTGGCTGGCGGTATCGCCGCCGATACAGGCGATGATATCGGCATCGCCCTGTTGTACCGCCCGGGCCGCCCGGCGCATGGCGAGGATACCGGAAGCGCCACCGAAGGGCAGTTGCTCCAGCCAGCGCAGGGTCATGTCGTAGTGCTGCGTGAGGAAACTGACGGAGTCCGGGGCCAGGCTGAAGCTGGAGACGGCCAGGCCGTCGACCTCGTCCTTGCGGATACCGGCAGCGGCGATCAATTCCCGCAGCACGCTGCCGATAAACCAGCTGGCGCTGTGTTCGCTGGTCCTGCTGTAGCCCAGGGTCACCGGGCTGACCAGGGCGATGCCGCTGTAGCTGGCGGGTCTGCTCATGTCCTGGGCCTTTGCTTCAAGTGGCGTACATCGTAGCACTGCCCACCCTGCAACAGTGATACCGCCAGCGCCTTGATATCCCCGCGCTTGGGTTTCTCGGAGGGGGTGAGGGGCAGGGCGTCGACAAAGGCGATATAGCCGGGAATCTTGAAATACGCGAGGGTTTCCAGGGACCGCCGGGCGATTTCCGTCGCGGTTTGCAGGTCCCTGGC
>JAOUDU010000702.1 GCA_029859085.1 Gammaproteobacteria bacterium
GTTGGCGCAGGCAGACCTTGGCAGCTAAAGACATGAAGTTACCGCAGAGTCCCCGCCGGGTTCAGCCTGGTGGTTCCGGGTCAATGACCGTGGCGACGGTTTCCAGGCCGGGTAGCTGCAGGTAGCTGCGCAGGTAGTGCACGGCCAGGTAGAAGGGCCCGGTGTCGAGCAGGGCTACCACCGCCTTGAACAGGTAGTTGCTGCCGACCAGTACCATCACGGCCTCGGCGGTGATATCGCCGCGAAACCAGGCGGCGCCGAAGGTCACGGATACGACCATCACGGAATCCACCATCTGGCTGATCAGGGTGCTGAAGTTGTTGCGTATCCACAGGTGCTTGCCCCTGGTGACCCGCTTCCAGAAATGAAACAGGTGGACATCGCAATACTGCGCCGCGATATAGGCCAGCATCGACGCGACCATGGCCCCGGAGGTGGTGGCGTAGATCAGCTGGTAAAGGCCGACACTGTCATGCACGATTTCGCCGTTGGGCAACGCGACCGGAGCGGCCAGCTGCAGGATCTGCCAGGGGGGCATTGTTTCCGGGGACACCGAGGGGATGGCATTCCCCAGGAACAGCACCAGCAGGATAAATACGTTGAGCCCCAGGCCTACACTCACCAGGAAGTTGGCGCGTGCCTTGCCGTAGAGTTCACAGATGAGGTCCGTGCACAGGAAGGTCAGCGGGTAGGGCAATACGCCCACCGCCAGCGCCATCGGCCCCACCTGGATGAAGCGGGTGATGCCGATCACGTTCAGCAGCGTCATCGTGCACAGGAAGAACCCGGCGAGTACCAGGAAAGTCCGCTCCCGCCGTTCCCGCAGGTCCGCCACGTACAGCATGCGTCAGTTCTCCTTCTGGCCCAGGTTGGCGTGCAGCACCGCACCGTTGATCACCGGATTGTGGTGCGCCCAGCGAATCAGCTCCGCAATCTCGGCGGGGTCGATAAGCCGGTTGAAGCTGTTCATGCCCGCTATCATACGCTCGACACCGGGATCGTCCCCCAGGTGGGTGCGCAGCATCTCGGTGTCGGTGAAGCCGGGGCAGACCAGGGCGGTGTGCAGGCCGGTGCCCATGAGATCCTGGCAGGTGGCGCGCATGATGCCCAGCTGGGCGTGTTTGCTGACCACGTAGCTGAAGGAGTTCGGCACAGCCTTTTCCGACAGGGTAGAGCCGACGTAGAGCACGCTGGAACCGCGGGGCAGGCGCGGCAGGAGCTGTTGGTTCAGGCTGTTGATGCCCACCACGTTGGTCTCCAGGACATGGCGCAGGCGGTCGCTGTCGCAGTCGGTGGCGCTGTCCTTCAGCATCTGGCTGGCATTGTGCACCAGGGCAACGGATTCGCTGCCGACAATGGCCGCCTCAAGGGTTTTACAGGCCTGGGCGATCGCCACAGCGGATGACAGGTCGCAGTTGATATTGTCGACCCCCGGCACCGGGCAGGGCCGGCGTGACAGGTTGTAGACCCTGAAGCCCTCGCCCAGGAAGGCCTCGGCCGTCGCCCGGCCTATCCCGACGCTGGCCCCGGTAATAATGGCGGTATGCATTGCTCGGTTCCCCCGATTCTCGGTCGCTGGCGAACGACAGGTCGCCGCCGGTTGCATCATAGCGCACAGTACCGGTCCGTGTCGGCAGCCGCCGCCGTTAACGGCAGCACATGGTTGCGCGATATCCCGGCAGGCGTAACAATGGCCTGTAAACCTCAAGCGAAAGAACGGTATTCATGGAACAACTGACCACGCTGTATATCGGCAAGGAACGCCACAAGTTTTCAGTGGCCCACTACACGATATTTTCCGCCACCGAGCGCGAGCGCCTGCACGGGCACAATTACTCGGTATCGGCCCGTATCGTCGCGCCGATGGGAAACAACGGCTTCGCCGCCGATTACAAGGTGTACAAGCACCGCCTGAGCGCCCTCTGCGATGCGTTGGATGAATACATGCTGCTGGCAGGGGAGTCGCCTTACCAGAAGATCGAGGAGGACGGCGCCTATTACAGGGTCAATTTTGCGGCTGAACAGATGCTGTTCCTGCGCGCCGATACCCTGGTGCTGCCCATCCGCAACGCCACTGTGGAGGAGTTTTCCCGGTACCTGTTGCGGGGCCTGGTGGCAGCGTCAGAAGGCGATGACCTGCGGGAGATCGAGCTCTGCGTCGCCTCCGGTCCCGGCCAGAAAGGCTGCGCCACCTGGCAGCCCGGTTGACTGGTCGTAAGT
>JAOUDU010000703.1 GCA_029859085.1 Gammaproteobacteria bacterium
CCCGGCAGTCCGGACTTCGCCGACCAGCGGGTGGTCGTTGAGCTTCTGCAGGCGACTGCCGAAGGCCGGAGCTACCGCGTCGCGAACGTGCTCCACGAGCTTTTCCTTGCGCATCACCTGCAGCACAGCGCGCGCCACCGCGCAGGCCACCGGGTGCCCGGAGTAGGTAAACCCGTGAAAGAACTCGCCGCCTCTTGCGACCAGTACGTCGGCCACCTTGTCATTGAGCATGACACCGCCCAGCGGCTGGTAGCCGGAGGTCACGCCCTTGGCGAATGGCATCAGGTCGGGCCGGATTCCGTAGTGCTGTGAGCCGAACCAGTGCCCCAGCCGGCCAAAGCCGGTGATGACTTCGTCGGCGATCAGGAGAATGCCGTACTCATCGCAGATCTTCTGGATTTCCGGCCAGTAGGTCGCAGGCGGAATGACGGCGCCGCCGGCACCCTGCACGGGCTCGGCAATAAACGCTGCGACCTTGTCCACGCCAACTTCCTCGATGGTCGTCGCGAGCTGCCGGGCGACCTGCCGGCCGAACTCGGCGGGATCGAGGTCGCCACCCAGCCCGAACCAGTAGGGTTGCTCGATGTGCAGGATGTTGGGTATCGGCATCCCGGCCTGCGCATGCAACCAGGGCATGCCGCTGAGGCTACCGGCGCCCACCGTGCTGCCGTGATAAGCGTTCCGGCGGGCAATTATGATCTGCTTGTCGGGCTTGCCGAGCAGGCTCCAGTAATAGCGGACGAGCCGGATGATCGTGTCGTTGGCCTCCGACCCGGAATTGGTAAGGAAGACCTTGTTGAAACCAGGCGGGGCCAGTTCGCAGAGTTCACGCGCCAACTCGATCGCGGGCGGATGAGTACACTGGAAGAAGCTGTTGTAATACGGCAGCTCCCGTAGCTGACGGCAGCCAGCCTCAACCAGTTCCTCGCGTCCATAACCAAGGTTGACGCACCAGAGCCCGGACATGCCGTCCAGTATCTTCCTGCCGTTTTCTTCCCAGATGTAGACGCCGTCGGCACGGGTGATTACCCGCGTGCCACGCTCACCGAGCGCGCGGTGATCCGTGAAAGGATGCAGGAAATGCTGCCGGTCTTCCTCCTGCCATCGGGCCAGATTATCGGTCATTGAAAAACCCCAAAAACGATTCTTGAATCAGACATTCAATAGCAGAAACTCACGCTCCCAGGGGGAAATGACCTCGAAATACGCCTGGTACTCCTGCCGTTTCATGGCTGTGTAGATATTCACAAAGCGGTCGCCCAGCTTGTCGCGCAGCCTGTCGCTGCGCTCAAGCCGGTCAAGAGCGTCGGACAGACTGCCGGGCAGGTTAAACGGCCGCTTGTAGGCGTTGCCATTCTCGGGGATACCGGGCTGCAACCCCTCCTCCACTCCCAGCAACCCGGAGGCCAGGGAAGCGGCGATGGCAAGGTACGGGTTGACGTCGGCACCGGCAATGCGATTCTCAATGCGTCGGTTATCAGGGTCGGACTGGGGGACCCGCAGGCCGACCGTGCGATTATCGTAGCCCCACTCGAGGTTGATCGGTGCCGACATGTAGCGGGTAAAGCGCCGATAGGAGTTCACATAGGGCGCAAGGAATATGGTTGTCTCCGGACCGTATTTCTGCATGCCGCCAATAAAATTTCTGAACATTTCGCTTTCCGAGCCGTCAGGGTTCGAAAAGGCGTTGGAACCATCGTTGCGCCGCAGACTGATGTGCCAGTGCATGGAACTGCCGGGCTCGTTCTCCATCGGCTTGGCCATGAAAGTTGCGTAAATCTCGTGGCGCATTGCCGCCTCGCGCGTCGTGCGCTTGAAGAGAAACATCTGGTCGGACAGTTCGACCGGGCGCCCGTGCTGGAAATTTATTTCCAGCTGCGCTGTGCCGGTTTCGTGCGCCAGGTTGTCGACGTGCAGACGCTGCACCCTGCAGTAATCGTATATATCCTCGATAAAGGACTCGAATTCGTCCACGGCATCCATGCTGTAGGGCTGCCTGACAGTTTCCTTGCGCCCCGACCGGCCGATAGGGGGTTCCAGAGGGTAATCCGGATCGGTATTGCGCTTGACCAGGTAAAACTCGATCTCCGGCGCCACAATCGGCTGCAGTCCGCGCGCCTGGAACATTTCCTCGACCCGTCGCAGGACCTGTCGCGGGGCGATATCCACCGGTTTGTCAGAATGTGTGTAGCAGTCGTGAATGACGCAGCAAGTGGGGT
>JAOUDU010000705.1 GCA_029859085.1 Gammaproteobacteria bacterium
ATTGATGGCGCGCAAAGGCATCGGCATGCCGGTCACCGGCTTTGCCAGCTCACCTGACGATACTGATCACCTGCTGTCGCTGGTTGGCGATGCCCCCGTGGTGATCAAGCTGCTTGAAGGTACCCAGGGTGTGGGCGTGGTACTGGCAGAAACCCGCAGCGCTGCCGAATCTGTAATCGAAGCCTTCCGTGGCCTGAATGCCAACTTCCTGGTCCAGGAATTTATCAAGGAAGCAGGTGGCGCTGACATCCGCTGCTTCGTAATTGGCGACAAGGTCGTTGCTTCAATGAAACGACAGGGCAAAGAAGGTGAATTCCGCTCCAACCTGCATCGCGGCGGTTCGGCGCAACTTGTGCGCATAACCCCGGAAGAGCGCTCTACCGTGGTTCGTGCAGCCAAGATCATGGGCCTGAACGTGGCCGGCGTTGACTTGCTGCGGTCCAATCACGGACCGGTGGTAATGGAGGTCAATTCTTCACCCGGTCTTGAAGGCATCGAGAAAGCAACCGGCAAAGATGTCGCCGGCATGATCATCGAATTTATTGAGAAGAATGCGCGCAAGGGTCGCACCAAAACGCGGGGTACGGGTTAAACCGGGCATCCAGCATCCTCCCGACCGTCACCGGGGTTTCCGACCCAGGAATCCACCAAAAAGCCAGCCTGGAACTCTGGCCTCACGTCATTCCGGCCGTTTAACTACCCATCATCCCGGCCGTTTAACTACCCGTCATCCCGGCCGTTTAACTACCCGTCATCCCGGCCGTTTAACTACCCGTCATCCCGGCCCCCGCGCCGGGATCCAGAACCAACCTAATACAACTAGTGACCAGCCCCGTCTCAGCAACCTAACCGGAACCCCTGTTAGCCGCCGAGTAAATGACGGTCTTCCGTGGTTGAGGGCACACGGATGTGCCCGAAAGGACATCCCGACTCAGGACAGGAGTATGTCCGGCCACGGAAGACCGTCATTTGCGAGGGAAGCCGAAGGCCGGCGGATTGGGGATCCGGTTAGGTTGCTGAGGCGGGGCGTTACCGCCTGCAATTACTTAATCGAATGCTGGATCCCGGCGCGGGGGCCGGGATGACGACATTTGAAAAGGCAACGAATTAGGGAATCACGAAACGTGCGAGATGCGGTATTAGCGGCAGAATCAACACAAAAAAAACCGGATAGGGTCCGTGGGGACCCCACCCGGCTATTAATTGACCGAAACCCTCGTCAGAAATTCAGGGTAGCGGTCAGGCCGTAATAAGTATTGCGTCGTTCATTCACTGCGACGTTATGAATAGGACGGGGAATACGCTTGCCGACGATGAATCTGCACAGCGATCTACGGCTCCCACTGTCCGGCAACCGGTTGCCTGTTGAGCAATTAGCCAGCGTGTCGTCAGCCATATCGTTCGGCAAGCTTGGTTCTTCGGCCTGCTTCATTAGCTTTTACGTGGTTACCATGACAATCCTTTGCCTAGATGGTCATATTGTTATATATATATATCATTAGTGCAAGCGCCACCGAAGCATCTGTCGCAACCAGGCTCTGGGAGACCACTTTTATGATCAAAAAAATGAACTCAAGGCTTGGCAGGATCAGCCCCATATTCTTTCTGCTATGTGTCGGGCTTTTGCCGATTGGGGCAGTATTTGCCCAGGGACAGGACTCGACACCCGCCGAACGTAACCTGCGCGTGATGGCTGAGCTGCTTCCAGGCGAATACAACAATGCCAACCAACACTATTTCGACAAGCGCAGAAACCTGGAGGATGCCGACAGGCACTTGCGCATCCACACCAGCATTACGCCGGTAAACGCCCCGGCTTTTGGTAAGCACGTATTCCTGTGGGTGAATCGCAGCCAGGCTGAAGAGAGTGAGAATGTCTCCTGGCGTATCGCAACGCTCAGCGCCGAGCGTGAAGCCTCCAATGGCGCCATCAGTGAAGTCACCATGCGGCATTACTTCAGTGAGAGCGGGGAAATCACCGAAGAAATGCTGGCAACGCTCAAGCCTGCTGACCTGCGCAGGACGGAAGGCTGTGACTATTACTTTACGCGCCGGGCCAGCCATTACTCTGGCTCGCAACGGGAAAAAGCCTGCCAGTTTGAATGGGATGGCCAGCGTGTTTATACCGATAACACGATAGAACTTTCCGAATCGGACCTCTGGTTCTCTGACCACAAGATTGTTGTAGACAGCGGTGAACGCATCACGGGAGTGGG
>JAOUDU010000704.1 GCA_029859085.1 Gammaproteobacteria bacterium
TAAATTTACACAACACCGCCAAAACGGCTACTGCGTCCGCACCAAGCGTACATTTGCAATTCGGATACGTCATAACCCTGTGAATATATTGGACATTATAGCTACAGGCGCACACCGTGCTTGCAATATTACAGTGGTTACTCTAATTTTTGCTGGCAACCGAAGCTCATAAGTTTCCACCTGATCCGCTACCGGCGCTGTCCGAATGCACCGCGGTCAGCGTCAAAGTCCGGGCCTGCACTGGCCCATAACACATACAGGAAGACTCAATCATGAACATGGAATTTTATAAAGCCGGCGTCTGCGCCGCCGTGCTGACGCTCGCGTCCACGAGCCTCTACGCTGAAGAGAGCGGCCCGAGCCGGCCGTTCTTCGGCCAGATGGTGCTGCAGGGGGTGACCTTCCAGGTCGAGACCCCCAACGACAGCTCGATAAACACGGTCACAGTCCGGGCAATGGTCGACGGGAAAACATTCGCCGAGGAGCAGGCGGAGGCGGACGGCACCATCACCAGCATCGAGGTGGAGGACCTCGACGCCAACGGCTACCCGGAGGTCTACGTCTACGTGACTTCGGTCGGCAGCGGCTCCTATGGCTCGCTGATAGCCTACGCCTCGAACCGCAACCGCTCAATCACCCCGATCTCCCTGCCGCCGCTCGAAGACGACCCTGCCGCCGCCAAAGGCTACATGGGGCACGACCGGTTCGCGGTCGGCGAAGGCGCCCTGATGCGGAACTTCCCCATCTACAAGGAGGGGGATACCAATGCCGCCCCGACGGGCGGCACACGGCAGGTGCAGTACCACCTGCAGGCCGGTGAAGCGGGCTGGCAGCTCAAACCTTACAACGTGTTCGATTTCTAGCAGACACTCGACCCAACTTGTGGAATTATCAAAACAATCGAAAGGTCCACCTTGTAGCGGTGGCCGTTTCATTGGTTACAAGACGGAACGGACCGGACCAACCTACTAACCGCCAGACCGGGGAGATGCCATGGGAGCTTCGCCTACCGCAGGCTTGAAGAGATTGCCGCGACAGCAGCGCTCTCGCGAGACGGTGCAGCAGATTTTTGACGCAACGGTGCTGCTGTTGCGCGAGCGGTCGATCCTGGACCTCAACACCAACCTCATCGCGGATACCGCGGGCGTAGACATCTCCTCTGTCTACCGCTTCTTTGCAGACAAGGAGGCGATAGTATTCCAGCTGGCCGATGACTGGCTTGCCGAGATTCGCCAGGTCTATGATCGCTACGAAGAAGACCCGGAGCTTCTGCGCCTGCCGTGGCGGGAGTATTTCACCAGGCTGTTGGCGGACTGGCGGCTGCCCCACCAGGACGAGAAATACGCTGCCTTTGCCGGTCTCTGGTATGTCTACCCGACACTGGAGGCGCTCGACGAGCAGCAACTGGGGCGTCATGTCAGTTTCTTCCACCGTCAGTTCCGCCGTTTCAATGCCAGGGGAACGCCCAGGCAGTGGCGCGACCTGGCGGTTTACCTCTACCTTGTCGAGGACACTGCTCACGAGGCCTCCGGACTCGATATCTCAAGGCGCGGCCCGGCCCTCAGGGAACTGTTTTATGAGACATTCTTCTTTCACCTCGAAAAGTTCCTGGACTGAATCTCTGCTCATAATCGGCAGGTGGAAGGTGGTCGGCCGCTGCCTCCTCTTCTATCCACTACACAAATGATTTCCCTTGCTCAACCATGGACTGGAGAACATCCTGATGTGCAACCGGCCCGGCCTCCTGGTCAATTGCAAGTCATAGAGCCAGGCGGCGTCCTCGCGACTCGCACCCAGCTGGGCCGAAGCGGCCAATGCCCCCTACTTCGGGGTGTTCGAGGGCGCCGTCGCGTTAACCGACGGGCAATGGACAGGCGAGCCGTACCTCGAGGGCAGCGCTACGGCGCCCCGCGCCGGCCTGGCCGAAGACTTCCTGCTGACCGGGGACCTCGACGGCGACGGCACCGAAGAGAGCGCGGTGCTGCTTTGGAGCAGCAGCGGCGGTTCCGGCACGTTCGACTACGTGGCGGTGCTGGGGCGCAATGGCGGCGGCGCAGTCAGCAACATCGCCACCGCGCCCCTCGGCGACCGGGTCAAGGTCCGTTCGGGCGCGATCGAGGACGGCCGCATCGTGTTCGAGGTGGTGCAGGCGGGGCCGGGCGACGCCGCTTGCTGCCCGGGCCAGAAGATGCGGCGGACTTTTGCGTTGGACGGTG
>JAOUDU010000707.1 GCA_029859085.1 Gammaproteobacteria bacterium
TTGAAATCTGACGGCGCGCAGCATGCGCACGGGATCTTCCCGGTAGCGAGTCTCGGGGTCGCCTATCAGGACCAGGCGTTGCGCGCGAAGGTCGTCCAGTCCGTTGCAGTAGTCCAGAATGCTGTCGCTCGAAGGGCTGTAGTACAGGGCGTTGATGGTAAAATCGCGTCGCAGTGCATCCTCTTCGATACTGCCGTACACGTTGTCTCTCAACAGGCGGCCGGCTTCGGAGGTCGCGGCCTGCCGGCTGCTGTCACCAGAGGGCGTGTCGGGGTGATGACCGCGAAAGGTCGTCACTTCGATGACCTCCCGACCGAAAAGCACGTGAACGATGCGGAAGCGCCGCCCGATGATGCGCGCGTTCCTGAACAGTTGCCGTATTTGCTCGGGGCGGGCATCGGTGGAAACATCAAAATCTTTCGGGCTCTCTCCAAGCAACAGGTCGCGTACGCCGCCGCCCACCAGGTAGGCCGCATAACCCTCCTGTTCCAGGCGCTGGATCACCTTGAGCGCATTGGGGCTGATTTTATTCCGATCGATCCTGTTCAGTTCGCGCATGGGCTGCAGGGGCTTAGGCTGATGTTGGGCATATCGCCCGGGGCGATGGGCGGAAAGCGCGCCGCGTGCTTGTGTGGCAGGGCTGCGTCATCGGCTTATCCGGCGTTTTGAGTGCATCGGTCAGGACGTGGTCCTTCAGTTTGTGGTCGAGGGTTTGCACTTGCGGGACGGGCGGATTCTAGCACATCAGTCGGCGCTGAAAAAAAAGTATCGACAAAGGGTAGTGGCGTGCTGGCTGTTTGCGGTGAAGTAAGACGGGGAGCGTTGCTTCTCCCCATCCAGGTCTCTTCTTGCTGTTTTTATTATTATGCGTCGTCTTATTGTTGTTTATTGTTATTATTGATCTTTATAAAGCACCATTCGTGCCAGAAATCAAATGACCATAAATAACAGGTGGTTAGAGTTTTTGCTTGGCAGTTGGCTCGTCTAATCCTTAATTATTCGTTACCTTTTTTCTCAGGCTTGTTACCTGTCCTGGTCAAAGGTAACGCGGGAGGCGGTGTTCCCGGCCTCGTCGGGTCAGCCCGTCAGGACCCGCCGGCGCGTTGTCGCGAGTTGCCCTTGGCGCATTTTTTCCGTGGAATCCCCAGTCTCTGGCGCCGCTCCCACAGGCACTTCCGGCTGACGCCCAATTTGCGGGCCAGTTCTGTCTCGCTCATGCTGTCCTGATGCTCGAGCACAAAGCGCTGGAAGTAGTCCTCGAGCGACAACTCCTCGAGAGTCTCGTTGGTCACCGCAGTATTCTCCTGCGGTGGCGAGCGCTCGCCCGCGTCGCCGTCGTCCAGCGCATCCGCTGCAATGTCGATGTTGAGTAGATCATAGTCGATCGTGTCGCCGTCGCAGAGAATGGCGGCACGCTCGATGGCATTCTGCAATTCCCTGACATTGCCTGGCCACGGGTAGGCCAGCAAGGCGCGCTGGGCGCGGGCACAGAGGCGGATCGGCGCCTTTCCCAGTTTGACGCAGCATTGTTCCAGGCAGGCCTCGGCAATCCTGATGATGTCATCGCCGCGAGCGCGCAGCGGCGGTAAATTGAACTGCATCACGTTGATGCGATAGTAAAGGTCTTCTCTGAAGTCACCGTTGCGGGCGAGTCGTTTGAGGTCACGGTGAGTGGCGGCGATCAGCCTCACATCCACTTTGCGGGTCTTGACCGAGCCAATGGCCCTGATTTCTCCTTCCTGTAGAAAGCGCAGCAGTCTTGCCTGCGCCTCCAGCGGGAGTTCGCCGATCTCGTCCAGGAACAGCGTGCCGCCAGCGGCCGCCTCGATCAGCCCGATGCGGTTATTAGCGGCGCCGGTGAACGCACCCTTCTCATACCCGAACAATTCGGATTCGATCAGGGTCTCCGGGATCGCGGCGCAGTTGACCGAAATCATTGGCATGTGAGCCCGCTGGCTGGCTGCGTGGAGCGCCTGGGCTACCAGTTCCTTGCCGGTGCCGGTTTCTCCCTGCACGAGCACCGTGGTGGTGGTGGGAGCAAATTTTTTGATCTGCTCATAGAGTTTCTGCATATCGGCGCTGTTGCCGATGAAGCCGGGGAGATCCCCCTGGGCGACACTGCTGGGCCGGGCGCCCCTGTTGCCGAGGATAGTCGCCACGGCCTGCAGCATGTCGTCGTGATCGAACGGCTTGGCAATGTAGTCAACCGCCC
>JAOUDU010000706.1 GCA_029859085.1 Gammaproteobacteria bacterium
GGGCTCGCCGCCGGCATTGGCGACGATCTGGCGCAGCGGGTTTTCCATCGCGCGCAGGGCCGCGGTGATACCGTGGTTCTGGTCCTCGTTGTCGCCTTTCAGGCCGGAGATGGCCTGTACAGCGCGCACCAGTGCAACACCACCACCGGCTACCACACCCTCTTCGACAGCCGCACGGGTTGCGTGCAGCGCGTCTTCGACACGGGCTTTCTTCTCTTTCATCTCGATCTCGGTGGCGGCGCCAACCTTGATGACCGCAACACCGCCGGCCAGCTTGGCAACGCGCTCCTGCAGTTTCTCGCGATCGTAATCGGACGAGGTGTTCTCGATCTGCACACGGATCTCGCTGACACGCGCCTTGATTGCGTCGTGGTCACCGGCGCCATCAATGATGGTGGTGTTGTCCTTGTCCATGGAGATACGCTTGGCGGTACCCAGGTGCTCCAGGGTAGCGGACTCCAGGTCCAGGCCCACTTCCTCGGAGATCACGGTGCCACCGGTGAGGATAGCGATATCCTGCAGCATGGCCTTGCGGCGGTCGCCGAAACCGGGTGCCTTACAGGCTGATACCTTGACGATACCGCGCATATTGTTGACCACCAGGGTAGCCAGCGCTTCGCCCTCCACGTCCTCGGCTACGATAACCAGCGGCTTGGAGGCCTTGGCTACCTGCTCCAGCAGGGGCAGCAACTCGCGGATGTTGGAGATCTTCTTCTCCACCAGCAGGACATAGGGATCGTCCTGGTCAGAGCTCATGCTCTCCTGGTTGTTGATGAAGTAGGGAGACAGGTAACCGCGGTCAAACTGCATACCTTCAACCACGTCCAGCTCGTTCTCCAGGCCGGAACCTTCTTCTACGGTGATCACGCCTTCCTTGCCGACCTTGTCCATGGCCTCGGCGATGATGTCGCCCACGGCGGTATCGCTGTTGGCGGAAATCGTACCCACCTGGGCGATGGCCTTGTTGTCAGTGCAGGGGGTGGACATTTTCTTGATCTGCTCCACCGCAGCGGCAACCGCCTTGTCGATACCGCGCTTGAGGTCCATCGGGTTCATGCCCGCGGCAACGGCCTTGAGGCCTTCGTTCAGGATGGCCTGGGCCAGCACGGTTGCGGTGGTGGTGCCGTCGCCAGCCTGGTCAGAAGCCTGCGAAGCCACTTCCTTGACCATCTGGGCGCCCATGTTCTCGAACTTGTCTGCCAGTTCGATTTCCTTGGCCACGGACACGCCGTCCTTGGTCACGGTGGGTGCGCCAAAGGATTTGTCCAGGATTGCGTTGCGGCCCTTCGGCCCCAGGGTTGCCTTTACGGCGTCGGCGAGAACATTCACGCCCTTGAGCATGCGCGACCGAGCTTTGTCGCCAAAATATACGTCTTTAGCTGCCATGATCTGATTCCTTTAAATTACCAATTCAAATGGGTTGAAATTTGGGGAAAGCCTTGCCTGATCCTCTACCCGGTCTACTTCTTCTCGACAACCGCGTAAATTTCGCTTTCGCCCATGATGATCAATTCTTCACCATCCACTTCGATGGTGTTACTGCCGGCGTACTGGCCAAACACAACCTTGTCGCCAACCTTCACCGCCAGCGGACGGATCTTGCCGCTGTCCAGCGGCTTGCCCTCGCCCACCGCCACGATCTCGCCCTGGTTGGGCTTTTCCTTGGCGGAACCGGGCAGCAGGATACCCCCCGCAGTAGCTTTTTCCTCTTCCTTGCGACGGACGACTACACGGTCGTACAACGGACGGATTTTCATCGGTTTTACTCTCCTGGTAACAATGTTATGGATACCCTCGCGGGGCTAGCCTCAACTATTGGGGCGGACAATGGCTTTTCAAGCCCCGATTAGCACTCTTTTCACGAGAGTGCTAATTCTAGTCTGGAGCAGGGGGGAGTCAAGCGCCGTAAAGGGATCTTCACAGCCGGCGAATTTCTATATATTTTCTATATATATCAATAGGTTATATTGTTTTATCATCATCGACGCGACGGTACTGGCCCTCGATGGTCACGTGACCGGCCGGATCGCGCTCCGGCGCATAGGGCTCGGGCTGGGGACCGAAAATCCAGGCTGCCAGGCGGCGCCGCAGGGGGCCGATCACCACGATGAGGGCGGCGACATCGGAAATCATGCCGGGAATCATCAACAGGATACCCGCCAGGCCCAGGGCCATATCGTCCAGCAGCAGCTGGGGCCCCACCAGCCTGCCC
>JAOUDU010000708.1 GCA_029859085.1 Gammaproteobacteria bacterium
CTTGCCGTGCGCAGGTCGATGCGACCGATGGCGCCGTCGAGTTCTTCGACGATAAGGCCGGACCGGGTATCGCCCCTGTATTCCTGCGCATTCGCCTGCAGCGACCGGGCATCAAGCAGCACCGATTCAGGGCTGGGGCCCGGACTCCGCGCGCCCGGCTCGGGCTTGCGCGCCGGGCCCGAGCCGGATTGCTGGTCGAGTGATACCCAGCCGCCCTCGCCATCCGCGGTGTACGCGAAGCGGCCGTGAACCGTGAGTAAATCACCCCGCTTGTTGCCCTGGGCGCGAAAGCCCTCGATGCCGGGTTCCGTCGCGCCGATGGCATAGGCCAGGGTGCCGAGGTTCAGGCCGTGCCATTGGCTCAGGCTATAGTCCTGGTTGAATTCCAGCACGGCGTCGTAGTAGGCATAGATCCCCGAACTATCTCGTTCCAGGTCCCGGAATGGCGCCGAGCCGCTGCGCCGATACTCCCGCACCGCAAACAGGTCCCGCTGGAAATGGGTATCGAGGCGATCCTGCAACTCCTGTTGCAGGACGTCGGGCCCGGGGCCGCGCGCGCAGGCTGCCAGGCAAAGTACGATCAACAGCAGTAAATGCCTGTAATGTCCGTGTTGACTCCGGGCCATGGCTAGTACCCGAATATCGGCAGCGCCAGGTAACCCTGGATGACGATGGCGTTGATGAAATCGATAAAGAAAGCGCCCATCAGCGGCACTACCAGGAACGCCTGGGGTGATGGCCCGAAGCGCCGGGTGAGCGCCTCCATATTGGCCACCGCGGTAGGCGTTGCACCCAGGCCAAAACCGCAATGCCCGCCTGCAATAATCGCCGAGTCGTAGTTGGAACCCATAAAGCGAAACGTGACGAAACTGGCGAACAGGGCCATGCCCGCCGTCTGTATCAGCAGTATCACCAGCAGCGGCCCCGCCAGGCTCAACAGCTCCCACAGGCGCAGCGACATCAGCGCCATCGCGAGAAATATGGACAGGGAGATCGAACCCAGCATATCCACCGTCGGGCGATGCACCGCGAGCTTCGGCACCAGGTACTGCAGGTTGCGCAGTACCACGCCAATCAGCAGGGACCAGATAAAACCTGGCAGGGTGAATGCCGCGTCGCCCATCGCACGCCCCAGGAACAGGCCCCCGATAATGCAAACCAGCACTGCGAACAGCGCCCTCAACAGGGTGTCCGCATTGATCGGGGCGTGTTGTTCCTCTTTCGCGCCGGGAGGGGAATACTCGTGACTGGAAGCGGATTCCAGCCCGTGTGCGCGAATCAGGCGGCCGGCAACCGGCCCCCCGAGCAGCCCGCCCAGAATCAACCCGAAGGTGGCGCATGCCATCGCCAGCTCCATGACTCCGGCTATATTCTGTACATCCGCGAACTTCTGCGCGTACGCCGCCCCCGTTCCGTGCCCCCCGGCCAGGGTGATCGAACCGCCCAGCAGGCCCACCAGCGGGTGCAGGTCCATCCCTATCGCCGCCAGCAAGCCGAGGCCGTCCTGCATGATCAGGTAGATGAAACAGACCAACCCGAACAGCAACAGCCTGGGGCCGCCGCGAACCAGCAGGCGGTAGTCCGCACCCAGGCCAATGGTGGTGAAGAAAGCCAGCATCATCGGTTCCCTCAAGGCCATATCGAGCGCTATGCGCTGGTCGAAACCCAGGAACAGAATGGTGGTGAGCGCGGCGAACAGCAGCCCCCCGATCACCGGTATCGGGATATTGTTATCCTGCAGGAAACGGATCCGCGCCTGCACAGCCGCACCGACGAACAGCACGGCTAGCGCCACCGCCAGGGTCTCCATCGCATCCAGGCCAAGTGTCAAAGATAACCCTCCATTGCGCTGCGCGTTAAACGGTGCGAGCCAGCATAGAACAGGCGGCCCGGCGGCGCCAGCCCGCGAACCGCGCCCGCCTGGATCAGCCGGCGCAGCGGCGGATTGTCGCAACCAAAGCTGGTTGCGCCGCGGTGACAGGATCGGCCAGGCGCTTGAAAAGCTGGTATCATCGGCGCCGGCCCGGAACACCCTTCACCCTCCATATCTGCCAGAAACCCCCATGCTGCGACTGAACGATATCAAGTTACCACTGGATCACCGCGAAGCAGATCTGGCACTGGCCGTCGCAACAAAACTGGCGCTGGAAGTCGCGGATATCCGCGAGCTTCGCGTTTTCAAGCGCAGCCACGACGCCCGCAAAAA
>JAOUDU010000709.1 GCA_029859085.1 Gammaproteobacteria bacterium
CTCATAATCCAGGCGGCGATTACCCGGCGTACCGTGCTTCGCTTCGGACAGGCTGATATGCGTGGTGTGCGCCAGAAAGCGCTCCAGTATCGCCTTCACTTCCACCCGCGCCAGCGGGGCGCCCGCGCAGGTGTGCACCCCCCTGCCAAAAGCGAGGTGTTCCTTGATCCTGGGCCGGTTGAGCCGGAACTCTTCGGGATTTTCCCACCGCCTCGGGTCGCGATTGGCGGCGGCCAGCGAAAGCATCAGGCGGGTCCCCGCCGGAATTTTGATGGCACCTATCTGCGTATCCCTGCGCGCGATCCTGAAAGTGACTTTGGTGGAACCCTCGAGGCGGAGCACCTCTTCGAGCATTGCTGGAATCAGGGAGTGATCCGCCCGCAGCTGCTGCTGTAATCCGGGTACTTCCACAATATGGCGCATGGCATTGCTCAGCAGTTTTGCGCTGGTATCCTGGCCGGCGCCAAACAGGAAACCGGCGAGCTTTACCATTTCTAGCAGGTCGGGCAAGGTTCCATCGGGGTAGGTGGCCAGGGCCAGCTGTGTAAGTACATCCTCTGTCGGGTTTTCGCGCCGGTCGTTGAGGTACTCAAAGAAAAAGCCCGCCATGTATACCAGTGGCGATACCTGCGGTTCTTCGTCCTTCCCCATATTGCCGGGCGGTGGGGCGGCATCGATAACAGCGCGAAATTTATCGCGATCCTGGGGAGGCACCCCGAGCAGTTCGGCAATGACCATCGTCACAAATGGCGTGGCTATTCCATTGACGAGCTCACATCCGCCGTTGCGCACTGCTTCCAGCACCAGTTGGTCCGCAAACTCATACATGAAGTCGTGGGTGGACTTCAGCCGGGTAGGAGTGAATAACCTGCCCGCAATAAAGCGCATATCGGAGTGCGGCTTGTCGTCGTACGTGACCAGCAGGTTTCTTTCACCCAGGGGCTCCCGGCTGGCTTCGATTTGCTCCGACACATCGCTGCCCACTGGCTCGAATGGCGGTGCCTCGCCTGTTCCGGATGTGGTGATCAGCGAGGAGAAATCCTTGTTGTTTCTCAACACCTCGACCACCTCGTCAAACCCGGTCACCAGTAAAACGTCGCTGTCACCCATCCTGGTGACCGGGCCTTTTGCGTACATCTGGCGAAAATACTCGTAAGGATCAAGTAACAGCGACTGATCGGTGTAGTAATCGCGTTGGGTCAAGTCTGCTGTGGTCATATGCATCTCCGCTTTATTTTGATTCCCGCCGTCCACGCTGGTCCCGGGCGCCTTTGGTTAATCCTCCGGCGCGATGGTGACCCGCATGCCGTCGAGGTCATCTGTCATCCGAACCTGGCAGGAAAGTCGTGAGTTCTTGCGGCGATGCCCGGAGCCAGACAGCAGGCCGTCCTCATCCTCGCTGACGGGTTCCAGCCGATCGAAGAATTCCTCATCGACGTGAACATGGCAGGTGGCACACGAACAAACACCGCCGCACAGCGCCAGCAGTTCGTCCAGCCCCCCCTCGCAGATCGACTGCATGAGGCTGGCACCAGGGGAAAAGACAACCGCTTGTTGCTCTCCCTCGCGGGTAGTTACGATAATTTCAGGCATCGTTTGGCTCCTGAGCAGGTTTAGGGTAGGCGGGCAATAATCTGCGGCAGGTCAATGACGGTCACTATCCCCGGCCTGGCAGCACATACATAGGGCACGGAATTGACGGCCCTGTGCGCCGTGTAACCCCCCATTTGCTCGGCGATGTCTCCGGAGGTTATCGGAAGCTTCACACTGATGTCGAACGGGGTGTCACCCTCGACGACAACGCGCCAGCCCGATTCACCCAGGGTCCAGCCAGGGTCTACCTGGGTACTGCAATACCAGTTTGCGCGGAAACGCAGCAGCGGTTTCCCGTCCCGCATACCGGAGACGGTAATCCGCTGGGCAGCGACAGTTCCCTTCTCTATGAAGGCGCCCTGGGCGATCTCGACGCGGCTGGTGGCCGTGGCGGTTTCGCCATTGGTCTCAACGCTGTCCAGGTCCAGGGACAAAGCGTGCGCCAGCATTGACAGGGATTGCTCGAAGCACTGTGCCATATGGTTCAGCAGATTGGGGTCGAACCCGGTGCCGGGAGGCCTGCCATAACCCATGACATCAAAGATCATTTCGGGGGAACATGACTGTGGGATATTGGCGAACTCGTCTATCGTAAGGCAGTCGAGGCGACGC
>JAOUDU010000070.1 GCA_029859085.1 Gammaproteobacteria bacterium
TCGGCGACGATAGGCCCAAGCTCGGCGAGGTAGCCGCGAATTGCGATGCCATAGCGTTCGAGCAGGTACTTCTTGGCTATGGCCCCCGCCGCCACCCGCATGGCTGTCTCGCGCGCGCTGGAGCGACCGCCGCCGCGATAATCGCGAAACCCGTACTTCTGGTTATAGGTGTAATCGGCGTGGGCCGGGCGGAAGGTGTCCTTGATATTGGAATAGTCCTTGGACCGCTGGTCGGTGTTCTCGATCAGCAGGCCGATAGGCGTCCCGGTGGTAATACCCTCGAAAACGCCCGAGAGAATCCGCACTTCGTCGTCTTCACGGCGCTGGGTGGTGAAGCGCGACGTGCCGGGCTTGCGCCGGTCGAGGTCCCGCTGCAGGTCGCTCGCGGCCAGTGCGAGGCCGGGAGGACAGCCGTCGACAATACATCCCAGGGCCGGGCCGTGGCTTTCGCCAAAGCTCGTTACCGTGAACAGTTTTCCTATCGTGTTGCCCGCCATGTCGCTCCCACCCTTACCAGAGGCCAGATATTATAAGGATTTCAGGACAGGCTTGCGCCGTATTCCTGCAACTCTTTGGCCGTCAGGGCGAACACGCCGAGACCGCCGTGCTCGAACTCCAGCCAGGTAAACGGTACCCGCGGGTAGGCTTCCTCCAGCGCCTCCCAGCTGTTGCCAACCTCCACTACCAGCAGGCCGCTGTCGACCAGGAAGCGGCTGGCATCCCGCAGGATCCGCCGGGTCAGCTCCAGTCCGTCAGGGCCGGAACCCAGCGCCAGTTCGGGCTCGTGGTGAAACTCGGCGGGCAGCTCCGCAAGGTCCCGTGCATCCACGTAGGGCGGATTGCTCAGGATCAGGTCATAACGCTGATCCTCCAGCGCGGCGAATATATCCGACTGGATAATCCTTACCCTGTCTTCCAGCCCCAGGGCGTGTGCATTCTCCCTGGCCAGCTCCAGCGCGGCGGGATCTATATCGACCAGGTCAACCTGGATATCCGGAAAGTAATAGGCCACCGCAAGGCCGATGCAGCCGCCGCCGCAGCACAAATCGAGTATGCGCCGCGGTTCAGGGCCGACGTACCAGGGCTCGAAATCATTGCAGATAAGCTCAGCTATCGGTGAGCGCGGAATAATCGCCCGCTCGTCACACTTGAACTCCAGCCCGGCAAACCAGGCCTTGCCCAGCAGGTAAGGCAGCGGCGTATGCCGGTCTATGCGCGCGCGCAACAGTGCCTGCAGCCGGTCCAGTGCCGCCGGTTCAAGCGGGTGCGGCAGCACTCCGTCATCGGAATCCAGCGGCAGGTCGGCGACAGACAGCACCAGCTGCACCGCTTCGTCCCATGCGTTGTCAGTGCCGTGCCCGAAAAAAACGTCGCTGCCCGCCAGCGCGTCGCTGCAGTACTGCAGGGCTTCACCCACCGTGTGCGGGATCGCTGCCATAATAATCTGCTCCTTTACAGCGAGCCATTGTAACCGATGCCCGCACTTACCGGGGCAATTGCCACTGCCGGGCGGGGTTGCTACTATTTCCGCCCCCGCTATCTCCACAGGCGGCTCGTCCGATCATTGCAGCTAAGGAGTACGGCCGATGGAACAGCACTGGGCAAGAATCATTGAGGCTGTAGGCGAGGACCTGGGCAGACCCGGCCTGGCCGACACACCAAAGCGGGCCGCAAAGGCTTTCGAGTTCCTCACCCGGGGCTATGGACAGTCCGTCGACGAGGTAGTCAACAACGCCCTGTTTCCATCGGACTCCAGTGAGATGATCCTGGTCCAGGACGTGGAAATGTACTCGCTGTGCGAACACCATTTGCTGCCCTTTATCGGCAAGTGCCACGTGGCCTATATCCCCACCGGGAAAGTACTGGGCCTGTCCAAGGTGGCCAGAATCGTCGACCTCTACGCGCGGCGCCTGCAGATCCAGGAGGCTCTCACCACGCAGATTGCCGAGACCATCATGAAGGTGACCAACGCCGAGGGGGTCGGCGTGATAATCGAGGCCCAGCATATGTGCATGATGATGCGCGGGGTGGAGAAGCAGAACTCGGTAATGAAAACCTCGGCGATGCTGGGCTGCTTCCGCAACGAACAGAAAACCCGGGAAGAGTTTCTCTCCCTGCTGCAGATGAAGCGCTAGTGTACCTCAAGCACCTCCGCGTGCAGGTACTGCCGGTCGGCGGTGCGTGCGGAAGCGTACACGAGCAGTAAGTTCCGGGGCTCTGCGCCAATGGAGTAAACCCGGTAGCGCTGCAGGGCCTCCTGGCCATAGAGCACCGACTTGTGGAAAACCCGGTTGGCCCACTGCACCCCCTGCCCGCAGTCGCGGCCATCACAGGAAAACAGCAATTGCGCCCCGTCCAGGCTTGCAACCTGGGCCAGCAGCTCCTCCATGACCTCGATCGAGGTAAAACCATCGACGATCTGCCAGCTGTAGCTCGTCAGCGTCCCGTTGAAACGTTCGCTGTGCTTGAACTTCCAGGCGCCGCCGATCTTTTGCATCGCACCCAGGCCGATCTCGTAGTCGAGCTCTTCCCCCTTGTCGAGGCTGATGGTCTGGGCGTGGGGATAGTCATTCAATTGCGCCAGCAAATCCAGCGGCGTGGCCGCCCGCAGCGGGGCACAGGCGAGCAGCAATAGCAGCGCCACGGCTGAAGTTGTATTTTTGCGACTGCTTTTCATCACCCTGTTTCCGGCCTCATTCCTGCAAAAAAGCGCTGATACGCTGCGCCACGATAGCAGCAGCGGGCTCCATATGAAAATGGTGACCTCCGGTCACTTCCTCGACCTCAAGCCGGCTGATGAACTGGAGGGCGCGGGCCGCCACCTCCGGGCGTGCGCCAAAACCCTGGCGCGCCAGCAGCAACAGGGTCGGCATGGTGAGGGCCCCCAGCACGGCCCGGATATGGCCCTCGCTCATTTTCACTGCCGAAGCGCCCCGCAGGCGCAGGTCGGTGGTCCAGGTATAGCCTCCCTCGCAGGGGCGCAGGTTGCGCTCCACCAGCAACCTGGCAAGTGCCGCCGGCGGTGAAGTGCCGGTGCGACTCTCCACCGCCGCCTCGGCACTGGTATAGACACGGTTCCGACGCTGCTGCCAATGGCGCTTCTCGTCGAGGAACTTGCGGAGCTGGCGTGGGAACTGCTCTTCGCCCACCGGCGGAGGAGCAACGCCATCAAGCAATACCAGGTGCTCGACCCGCTCCGGTACGACACTGGCCAGCAAACTGGAAATAATAGCGCCGCGGGAGTGGCCCATGAGGGAAAAACGCTCCCAGCCCAGGGCATCGAGCACGCCGAGCAGTTCCGGCAGGTCATCCCAGATCTGGTAGCTGGCATCCCTGGAGCGATGTGAACTGCGGCCGTGACCGGTGAGATCCACGGCGACCACGTGATATTGCGTGAGCAGGGGCGCGAGGATGCTGAAGCTGGCGGCGTTGTCGAGCCAGCCGTGAATGGCCAGGAGCCCGGGAGCCCCGGGCTCACCCCAGGCCAGGCCGGCCAGGCGCAGGCCGTTGACCTCCCAGTCCAGTTCGCGCGGCGCAGCAGCAGTCATGTGCCGACCTCGTATTCGGGGGCCACCGCCCAGAAATGCAGCGTGCCGCAAGCGGGCGCCAGCACCTCCAGCGCGAGGGTGGCAAAGCCGCCGGGAGGCAGGCCGGGCACCTGGTTGCCTGCGCCCAGGAAGTGATCCACGAGCTGCGACACCAGTGGCTGGTGCGATACCAGTACTACATGGACAGGAGCCGGGGCTGAGGCTTCCATCCCAACCAGCGCCGCTTCCACCGCCTGTGCCGTGGCACCGGGGCGCAGCGCGGCAAGCTCCTGTATCGCGGCGTGGGTGAAGGCGGAGGCGATCACTCTGGCGGTCTGGGCGGTGCGCACCCAGGGGCTGAACAGAACCTGGTCGGGCGGGGGCAAACCCCGCGCCGCCAGCGCCGCATGGAACTGGTGACAACCGAAGCCCACATCGTCAAAGCCCTTGTCCGTCAGTTCCCGCCGCCGATCTGTGGCAGCGCGCCCCGCCTCACCATGTCGCCAGATTGTCAGAAGCATGAGTTATCGAACCGTGACAAATTCCACATCCTGTGCCTGCTCGGTGTGCATCATATCATCGAACACATCCGCCACCGGGCGGTGCTCATAGAGAATGGCGTACAGGCCTTTCACCAGCGGCATGTGCACCTGGCGCCGGTCCGCTTCCGCCTTCAGCAGGCCGAGGGTATTAATGCCTTCCGCCACCTGGTCCATCGCCGCGAGAATATCGTCGAGGGGCTGGCCTCGCCCCAGGGCCAGGCCCACCCGGTAGTTGCGTGACAGTGGGGAGGAGCAGGTGACAAACAGGTCCCCTACACCCGCCAGCCCGAGGAAAGTCATCGGGTTGGCACCCATATGAACCGCGAAGCGCGACATTTCCGCGAGTGAGCGCGTGAGCAGCATCCCCACGGTATTTTCGCCGAATTCGAGCGCGGCACCAACACCGGCGAGGATGGCGTAGACATTCTTGAGCGCGCCCCCGAGTTCGACGCCGTACATGTCACCGGAGCTGTATATCAGGAAGGATTCATTGTGCAGCAGGTCGTGAATCCTGGCGTTGATTTCGGGGCTGTCACTGGCAATCACCGAACCGGTGATATGCCCCTCGGCAATCTCCCGGGCCAGGTTGGGACCGCTCAATACGCCTCTTGGATTGGCGGGCATCTCCTCCAGCAGGATCTCGCTCATCAGGCGGAAGCCGCCGGGCTCTATGCCCTTGGTCAGGCTGATCACCAGGGTCTCAGCCGGCACATGGACGGCGAGCTCCCGCACCACCGCCCGGAAGGAACTGCTGGGCACGGCGACAAATATGACATCAACACCACTGACCGCACGTGCCAGGGAAGCGGTGGCCTCGAGCTTGTCGTGCAAAAGATAGCCAGGCAGGTATTCGCTGTTCTGCCGCTCGCCGTTGATGGCACTGGCCCGCTCTTCATTGCGCAACCAAAGTCGCACCCGGTTGTCATTACAGGCGATGATATTTGCTATGACGGTACCGAAACTGCCACCGCCGAGTACGGCGACAGTACAGGAGTCGGGCATGTCTGGATTCCTTCATAATTATTTTAATGCGGGACGGGATCAGTCTAACAAAAAAAGCGGGCTGTGAAGCCCGCTTTTCGACGTTGCCGTTCCAGCGCAATTTACATCGGGCGTCAGCTTGCGGCCATCTGCAGCAACAGCTTGTTGAGACGCGCCACATAGGCGGCGGGGTCGTCCAGCTGCCCGCCCTCGGCCAGGTTAGCCTGGTCGAACAGGATGTGGCCCAGGTCGGCAAAGCGATCCTCATCCGCCTCCTGGTCCAGCATCTTCACCAGCGGGTGCGCCGGGTTGATCTCCAGGATTGGCTTGCTCTCGGGTACCGGCTGGCCCGCCGCTTCCATGATGCGGCGCATCTGCGCTCCCATGTCGTAATCCCCCACTACCAGGCAGGCCGGGGAATCCGTGAGGCGACTGGTGGCGCGGACCTCGGCCACTTCGTTTTCCAGGGCCTTGCCGAGTCGCTCCACCAGCGCCTCCGACTCCTTCGCCAGCTTCTCCTGCTCAGCCTTTTCCTCGTCCGTGCTGGCGGCGAGGTCCAGTGCGCCCCGGGCGACATCCTGGAAGTGCTTGCCGTCGAACTCCTGCAGGTGGTTCATCAGCCAGTCGTCGACCCGGTCGGACAGCAGCAGTACCTCGATACCCTTCTTGCGGAATACCTCCAGGTGAGGGCTGTGTTTCGCCGTCTTGAAATTCTCGGCCACCACGTAGTAGATCTTGTCCTGCTTCTCCTGCATGCGGGACACGTAGTCCTCGAGGGACTGGTCCTGGGTTTCAGCGTCGGTATGGGTAGTGCTGAAGCGCAGCAGCTTCGCGATTTTTTCCTTGTTGGCGAAATCCTCCGCCGGGCCCTCCTTCAGGACCTGGCCGAATTCCTTCCAGAATGTCGCGTAGTCGCCGCCCTTGCCCTTGGCCAGCTTGGCCAGCATCTCCAGCACGCGCTTGGTGAGCGCGCTGCGCATCGACTCCACCGCGGGGTCCTGTTGCAGGATTTCCCGCGACACGTTCAGGGAAAGGTCGTTGGAGTCCACCACGCCTTTGACAAAGCGCAGGTACATGGGCAGGAACTGCTCGGCCTCGTCCATGATAAAGGTGCGCTGCACATATAACTTCAGGCCACGGGTACTCTCGCGATTCCACAGGTCGAAGGGCGCTTTCTTCGGCAGGTAGAGCAGGCTGGTGTACTCGAGCTTGCCCTCCACCTTGTTGTGGGACCAGGTCAGGGGCTCCTGGAAATCATGGGAGACGTGTTTGTAGAATTCCCTGTATTCCTCTTCACTGACCTCGGTACGGGGGCGCGTCCACAGGGCGGTGGCCGCGTTGACTGCCTCGTACTCAACCGGTGCGTCCACGGCGGGCTTCTCGCCCTCCTTTTCCGGGGCCGGGGGCTTCGCCATCATCACCGGCACCGATATGTGGTCCGAGTACTTCTTGATAACGCTGCGGACCCGCCAGTCGTCGGCGAATTCCTGGCAGTCTTTTTTCAGGTACAGGGTGATGCTGGTTCCGCGGGTTTCTTTGGGTTTCGACTCGATACTGAATTCGGCCTCCCCGTGGGACTCCCACAGAACGCCCTGGTCCGCGGCCTCCCCCGCCTTGCGGGTATGCACCTCCACCCGCTCCGCGACGATAAAGGCGGAATAGAAACCGACGCCGAACTGGCCGATCAGCTGCGAGTCCTTTTTCTGGTCGCCGGTCAGGTTCTCCAGGAAGGCGGCCGTGCCGGACTTGGCGATAGTGCCGAGGTTCTCGATGACCTCCTGGCGGTTCATGCCGATGCCGTTGTCGCTGATGGTGATGGTGTGCAGCTTCTTGCTTTTGGCCAGGTCAACCTGGATATGGAGCTCCCCGCCTCCTTCGAGCAGGCCGGGGTCGGCGAGGGCTGCAAAGCGCAGTTTGTCGATGGCGTCGCTGGCGTTGGAGATCAGCTCCCGCAGGAAAATTTCCTTGTTGCTGTACAGGGAGTGGATCATCAGGTGAAGCAGCTGCTTGGCTTCAGTCTGGAAACCCAGGGTTTCCTTGGCTACGTCTGCGGTCATGGTGTCCTCATGCATTGTCAGATTAGTCCAGATTGTTTGACCAACAGGTGCCTAAATGGGGCCTCATGCATACCATTTCAAGGCCCGCTGTTGCATATTTGTCGACTGAAAGCCGTGGGTACGATCTTATGCTGTCTCTTGTGAAATGCTCTGTTGTAACGCTGCTGGCCGCTGGTATGGTGCTGCTTGCCGCCTGTGGAAACAATAATGATGACCATATCGCGGCAGGTGCGGGCGATTACCTCGCTATCGGCCAGGCCAAAGTGGAACTTCCGCCGGAGATAGGCAGCCCGTTCCTGCTCACCACTGTCAGTTTTGACCCGGCCAGTGTGGGATATCAGCAGCGGGAGTATTTTCTGTCGGGTAGTGCCACGGCGTTCACCAACATCAGTGAACTCACACCTGACGGCCATTGGCAGGTTGAGCCCGCCACTACCGCCGACTACAAGACCCGAATTGTGATCTACCGGCCCGTTGCGCCGGAAGACTTCAGCGGTACGGTATTTGTGGAATGGCTCAATGTTTCGGCTGGCTTCGACTCACAGCCAGTTTGGGGAGCCGGTCACACCGAACTGCTGCGCGCCGGCCACGCCTGGGTAGGTGTGTCAGCCCAGCTGGCGGGTATCGAAGGCACGGGCAATGGCCTGCTTCCGTTCTACCTGAAGGCGGCCAGCCCGGAGCGCTATGCGAGTTTATTCCACCCCGGGGACAGCTTTTCCTACGACATTTTTTCCCAGGTAGCACGGGCCCTGCGCGAACCCGGTGATGTGGATCTGCTGCAGGGAGTCACGCCGAGGCGGCTAATCGCAATGGGCCAGTCCCAGTCTGCCAGTCGCCTGCTGAGCTACGTGAACGCTATACACCCTCTGTTTAATGCCTACGACGGTTACCTGATCCAGAGCAGGTACGAGGGCAGCGCCACACTGTCACAGCAACCACAGCCTGTTATAGCGACCCCGGAGGTGGTCCGGGTCAGGGCTGATCTCAATGTGCCCGTGCTCAACGTGCAGAGTGAGACCGACGTGATCGGGCTGGGCGCGATTGCGTCGCGGCAGCCGGACAGTCAACTGTTTCGCTTGTGGGAAGTTGCGGGAACCAGCCATGCTGACTACTACGGCAATTTATCAGGCCGGGAGGACAAGGGCACTGACCCGAGGTTTGCCGTGGTAGTCGAGGAGAATTCAGTAGCGGGCATTATCAATTGCGAGCGAGCCATGAACGCCGGCCCTATGCCGTGGGTAGTCAACAGCGCCCTGAGTGCCCTGCACAACTGGGTGCTCAACAGGGCGGTACCCGCCAGGGCCAACCGCCTCGCGACGAACGAGGCCAACACGCTGTTTCAGGTGGATCGCGCCGGCAACGTAAAAGGCGGTGTCCGCACACCATACGTCGATTCGCCAGCTGCGGTTCTATCAGGAGAAATTAACGAGGGAGAGAGCTTCTGCCGCCTGTTTGGCACCACGGAACTATTTGACGCCGCCACCATGGCCAGCCTGTACGTGGATCGGGCGGGTTATGCTGAAGCGGTAAGTGATGCCACCGACAAGGCGGTGGCAAAGGGCTTCCTGCTGGCCGCCGATGGCGAGCGCATCAAGGCGGCGGCATACCTCCAGTGGGACCAGCTGGCAGACTAGTCCAGGCTTACAATTGCGGCCCGGCGGCCACCAGTGCCCTGCCCTCATCGTTGTCGGTGAACAGGGCGAAGTTCCTGATGAAACGCCGGGCGAGGTCGACCGCCTTCGGTTCCCACTCACTCGCATCGCTGTAGGTATCGCGGGGATCGAGGATGCCGCTGTCGACACCGTGCAGCGCCCGGGGGATGACCAGGTTGAAAATCGGCAGCGTGGAGGTTTCCGCCTCTTCGATTGAGCCGTCCAGGATCGCGTCGATGACCGCCCGGGTATCCTTGATGGAAATGCGCTTCCCCGTCCCGTTCCAGCCGGTGTTGACCAGGTAGGCCCTGGCGTTCACCGCCTCCATACGT
>JAOUDU010000710.1 GCA_029859085.1 Gammaproteobacteria bacterium
ATCGACTGCCAGCTTGCTGATCTGCAGGCCCGTAATGCGCTCTCCTTGCAGCACCGGTGCCGCGTCACCCGACACCTTGAGCTCTTCCCCCGGCTTCGGCGGCCGTTTCCAGTCGCCGTCGGGCCTGCGGTCCAGGGACAGCCTGGCCGAGCCTCGCATGCCCTGGAATACCTGTGCCATTTCGCTACCCTGACTGCTGAAGCTGATGGAGCCGGAGGTTCTGGTTTGTGCCAGCAGCGGTGCCTGCCCGAATATTCGTGCGATAAGCAGCTTGGAAAGATCAGCGCGCAGCTCTACCGCCGTGGGCTTGCCCGGGGACCTGACGGCATCCAGCTGCAGCTCCAACTGCCCGCCATCCCCATCCTCGACCCTGGCGCTGAGGCTAGCCTGCGCGGGTGTGCGCTCGAAATTGAGGCTGCCCCGGTTGATAGTGGCGGTGCCGAGGCTCAGGTCGCTCACCTCCAGTTGCCAATCCTGGTCCACCCCCGGCAGGATCTCGAGGTATGTGGGTAACTCCATGCCCGGGGGCGCCGCCGGGTCAGGCGGGGGCAGCAGGAAATCGAGGTTGAGGTGTTCAGCCCTGAGCCTGGCGCTAAGGCGCTTCGGGTCGTCGCCGGTGAGCACCGCCGAGCCGGTGATATGTCCCCTGGCGAACTGCAGGTCGATCGTATCCAGGGCGAACTCTCCCGGCCGATTATCGAGCTTCGCGGTAATGGTGACCGGTGTTTCCGCAGCGCCGTGATGAGAGCCTTTGAGGGCGATATCGCCCTGCAGTGAATTGAGCAGGCCGCCCCAGGTCGCACCCTCCCCGGCGATTCTGGCCGACCCCTCCCGCCATAACCAGTGGGTATCCAGGTAGGGCGCGGCAAGGTTCCCGCCAGTGGCGGCAACCCGGAGTTCGGCCTTGAGTGCTACCTGCCAGCCTCCCTCGGAACTGGCGATGCTCAATTGCCCCTGCAGGCTGCTGGCCGCCCCATTGCTGGACAGCGCCGGCACCGAGAATCCGTCGGGACCGGTAGTGAAGTCAAAAGTGGTATCCGTGCCCACTTCGTCCCGCCAGCGGATCTCATCGATGGTCACCCGACCCTTGTGCGTCGGCAGCGACAGGCGGGGCAGGGTCTCTGCCAGCAGCGCCTCGGGCTCCTCGCCGGCTGATTTGCCGCGGTACTTGTCCGCCAGGTCCCG
This sequence comes from Gammaproteobacteria bacterium, assembly GCA_029859085.1. GTDB lineage: Bacteria > Pseudomonadota > Gammaproteobacteria > Pseudomonadales > Halieaceae > JARRPM01. Next base: position 1,186 of record JAOUDU010000710.1, read on the forward strand.
CACTTTCCCTATGTCGAGTTGCTTGATGCCGATAGTGGACTGGTCCGGTAAAGTCCAGTCACTGGCATTACCGGTGGCCAGCACGGCAGTCGTGCCGGCTGCATCGATACGGCCGTCCAGTGTGTACCCGGATTGTTCGCCTGGCTTGAGGTCCAGGGCAATTTTTATGGTCGAGTCATCCTTGCCGGTGGCAGTGGCGGTGAGCGCCAGCTGCACCCGCTCCAGGCCCAGGAGAGCGTCCAGTGAGCCCAGCGCGGCACTGATGCCGACGGGCTCTCCGTCAATACCATCCTGCCATGACAGCGCCGCGCCCGGTGGGGTGCGCTGCCATACGGGCCGGTTGAAAGTGTGGCTGTCGCCGTCGGCGCCCACATAGCTGGCGGTATCGAGTTCCAGGTGGTCCGGCAGGTAGGGATCGAGAAAACGGTAATCCGTGGGCCAGGGGTTGTCGTTGCCGGGCCAGAGGGAGGGTTTCACCAGCAGTTCGTCGCCGCTGGCCCGGCGCAGGCGGATCTCGCCGTGCAGCAGGTCTGCCCAGTCCAGGGAGACCGAGACCCCGGTGGCCACCAGGGCGGGGTTGGCCGGGTCGCCCATGACCAGCCTGGGGCTGCGCACTGCCAGGGTCTGTACCCGGGCCCGAATCGGGTCCAGGGTAACCGGAATGCCCAACTGGCGGCTGAGCAGGCCGGGCAGCTCCGCGTCCAGTGTGCGCTCGATGATGCGATTGCCCCAGTACACCAGCGCCAGTAGGGCGAGGAGGGCAAATCCGGGGAGAATCAGTCGTTTCACGGGGTGGAATCTGCGTACAAACCAGGACGGCATGGTAGCAGCGGTGGAACCCGGATGCCACGCGTCGGATCACGGCGGGCAGCCGGGAGCGAGGCCGCTGGGAGTCAGGCGTGGACGCCGAAGTACTGGCGTGCCAGTGCGATCTTCTTGTGGTGGTCGTCGGTTTCAGCGGCGATTTTCTCGGCGATTGCCAGGCGATGGCGCAGCCCCGCCATATTGGCCACCTGGAT
>JAOUDU010000711.1 GCA_029859085.1 Gammaproteobacteria bacterium
CTGATCGACCTGCAAATTACGGCCCCCGATATCGCGGTAGCCGGACGCGTTAGTCAATATGTGGCATCAGCAGGTGCGGCTACCCTGTATCTAGAAATGTACGATTCGATCAGTGGTGAAATTTTGGCACGACTGGTAGATCGACGAAAGATGCAGGATTATGGGATTGCTCGCTGGGCCACCAGTGTGAGCAATCGAGCTGAGGCTGACCGCATGTTCAAACGCTGGGCCAGTCTGCTGCGCAAGGCGATGGATGAAGTACGCGCAGAAGCGGGGCTGCCGCCTATCAATGGGTACTGACAGCTGCCGCCTTTGTGCGATGTTTTGGGGAATGGTATCGGTATATGATAAGCGCCCCGGATGTGAAAAAATTTGCCTCTGAAATACGAATTGAACAGAATATACGCAACGAAATGAGACATCGATATGCTTGAAGCTTCCAATATGTTTTTTTCGAGGGCTGCCGATCACCTTGAGTTGTCGGACCGTCTGCGCACCATTCTGATTACGCCGCGTCGGGTCGTCCGCGTGGAAATTGTCACGGAGAGTGATGATGGGGAGCTGTTGCACCACCTTGGCTATCGAGTCCAGCACAACACGGCCCGCGGCCCGATGAAGGGTGGCCTGCGCTTTCATCCCTCCATGGACGAGGATCATGCCTCCAGTCTCGCCAGCCTGATGACCTGGAAAACCGCGGTTGTGGACATCCCTTACGGCGGAGCCAAGGGTGGCATCAACTGTGATCCCTCGAAACTTAGCGAATCTGAACTCCACCGGATTACCACAACGTTCGTTGAACTTATCCGGGAGGTCATCGGGCCTACCATCGATATTCCCGCGCCCGACGTCAATACCAACGCGAAGGTCATGGCGTGGATCATGGATGAATATTCGAAATTCTACGGGTTCAGTCCTGCGGTGGTGACCGGCAAGCCTGTGGACCTGTTCGGTTCGCTGGGTCGCGAGGAGGCTACTGGTCGTGGCGTGATGTATTCACTCGAGGAGTTCCTGAAAGGCAGCGGGCGTAAACTGGCTGACGTTTCGGTCGCCATACAGGGTTTTGGCAATGTCGGCAGCAATGCAGCGCGGCTCATTGCGGAGCAGGGCGGCCGGATCGTTGCGGTATCTGACATCAGCGGTGGCATCGCCAATGAGACGGGTATTGATATATCCCGGCTACTGCAATGGGTCGAGAGCAACAAGGTTGTTGCGGGGTTTCCCGGGGCGGATGCAATTGATGGTGCTGCGGTGCTCACCTGCAAGGCGGACGTCCTGATACCGGCGGCCCTGGAAGGTGCCATCACGGTGGACAACGCGCAGCAGGTGCAGGCCGAAGTGGTAGTAGAGGCAGCCAATGGTCCCGTTTCGCCGGAGGCACACGACATACTGACCGCCAGGGGTATAACTGTAATTCCAGATATTCTGGCCAACGCCGGGGGCGTCACCGTAAGCTACTTCGAGTGGAGCCAGAATATTCAGCAGTTTCGCTGGGAGCTTGAGCGAGTCAACCTGGAATTGGAGCGTGTCATGCGCAGGGCCTATAATGATGTTGCCACAATCGCACGGGAGTCAAATCTCGACTTGCGCACTGCGGCACTGGTACTGGCCATCAAACGAGTGGTCCGGGCTGCCACTTACAGGAACAACATACGGCACCTGCTGCCACCTGCGCTTCTGCAGTGATTGTTGACTGACTTTTCCAAGGCAGCCCACTCAGGCACAATTGTTGGGTGAACGATCCCTTTGTTCAGGACTTCAAGATACGCTCTTTTGTTTTGTTGTACTCCTTTTCGTTAATCACCCCTTTGTCATAGGCTTCTTTCAGATCCAGTAGTTGCTGCCCTTGCGTTCCCCTGGCATCGACTTTGGTGGTGGCGCCACCGCCACCGCACGCAGACAAGCCGAGTGTGAGGGCAATAACGCTGGCGGCTAATATTGATTTCTTGAACATCTATAGTTCTCTCCGATTATTCGTTTGCTATCGTGTTTAGCTCTTCTTCCTTTGTCAATGTCTCGCCCATACCAGGGGCAGCGACATTATTTTGCCATCATCAATGTAGCTTCAAGCGACAAAATCGAGGCAATCTCCAAATCTAACTGGCGAGCCAGGAAGCTATTATGCAACATAATACTGTTCCGTGATAGTCACGGACAGCTGCGGACCCTCGCGTCAACCTGACCCGGGACCAGAGTGTGCGGGC
>JAOUDU010000071.1 GCA_029859085.1 Gammaproteobacteria bacterium
CGGCAACTGCCAGAGCTGCCACAACGGCACCACCGCCCAGGGCAAGGGCAACACCCATATCCCCACTACCCAGGACTGCACGGTTTGCCATTCCACCGTAGCCTGGAGGCCCGCCAATTTCAGTCATGCGGGAGTGACGGGCAACTGCCAGAGCTGCCACAACGGCTCTACAGCAACAGGTAAAAACAACGGTCACTTCCAGACCACTCTCGATTGCAACAGCTGTCACACCACAAGCGGATGGACACCGAACACTTTCCGGCACAGCTCGCCCGGCTACCCCGGTCAGCACGCGGGGAACCCGGGCTGTACCGCCTGTCACACCACCAACGCACAGGCAATTCCCTGGCGTTTCGGCGCTTACGCGTCCTCCTGTGCAGGCTGTCACGCGGGAGATTTCCGCCCTGGGCCACATAAGAAGTATGAAAATCCGGATGTGTCTTACACCGTGTCAGAGCTGAGGAATTGTGCCGGCGCATGCCACGTGTACACCAACTCCTCCCTGACGACCATCAAGGAGTCGAGGTTCGGCGAACACCGCGTGGGGGACAGGGGCTTTGACTAGGCACATGATTCGCGACTCCCTCCAGGTCCTGTTGGGTCCACTGCTTTTGTGCGTGCTACTCGCTCTTCCCGGCGCCGGTCCGGTCACCGCGGCCGAAAACTCCGCGGCCATTGCCACGGATGATCGCCAGGAAGTGGCACTCCAGCTCAAGGAAGCCGCGCGGCTGTATGGCAAAAAGGACTACGCGGCGGCGGCTGATATATACCGGCGCCTGAGTGAAACCGCCGACCCGGAACAGGCTGCCTGGGCGCTGGAGTTATTTGGCGCCTGCGTCGAGCAGATGGGTGAACGCTACGACGCCCTGGCAATTTATGACAGCTGGCTGCAGCGTTATGCCGGAACAGCGGGAGAGGTGAGGGTCAGACAACGGCGCGATGCCCTGCTTACCTCCAGCGCGGCGCCGCAGGCCGCCCGCCGGGTGGCAAGCGGCAGGAGCAACGAGGCTGCGATCTTCGGCAATGCGTCGCTGATGTACCGGGGCATGCGCAGCCAGGTCGATGGCCAGGATGGCCAGACCCCGATCTCCTCGCTGGCCGGGGACCTGGATCTTCAAGTGCGGGCGCGGACCGATAGTTTCCTGTTGCGCAGTCGGGTCAGCGGTGGCTATCTCGAAGACCAGTCGGACCGGGGGGACTCGACGGGACGGGTAAGTAATCTGTACCTGGACATAACCCACGAGCCAAGCGGTGCGGAATTGACCCTGGGTCGCCAGCGGAGCACATCTTACGGCATCTATGGTTACTTTGACGGCGCCACCTTCAGTTACCCGTTAGCCGGGTTTACCAGCCTCACGGTGATGGCCGGAACGGTGGCCAATAACAGCCAGGACGCACCCAATAGCGACCACCAGGTCTACGGCCTGGGCACCGAGCTGCATTTTCCCGACCCCGCCCTGCGGTTGCGGCTCTACGGCGTGGAGCAGACTTTCGACGGTCTTACGGAACGGCGGGCGATTGGCGGTGAGGTTTCCTGGTTCAACGATTTCTCAAATTACCTGCTGATCGCGGACTATGATCTCGAGTTCCAGGAAACCAATAACCTGATGTTCAACGGCAACTGGAATATCACCGATGCCACCAACCTCGCATTGTCGCTGGGTTACCAGCGAAGCCCCTTTCTCAGTGCTACCAACGCCCTCATCGGCGAGTACGATGTCAGCCTGGATCAGTTGGTCAAAGGGCTGGATAACGGCACAGACATCTACGATGCCGCACTGGAAAGGACAGCCCTGAGTCAGTACGCATCCCTCGTTGTCAGCCACCAGCTGACCGATCGCCTGCGGGTGGTCGGCGAATCGTTCTACTATGAACTGAGCGACCTGCCCCAGTACGACCCCAATTTCAAGACGGCTGACTCCGACACCAATACCACCTGGGGCCTGCAATTCATTCTCGAAGACGCACTGTTTCCCGATGACAGCCTGAGCACGGGCGCTCGCTATACCATTGGTGATGTTTCCGACGGTGTCGTCTTATACATGGACGAGAAACTGCGACTGGCTGAAGACATCGACCTGATACTCAGGTTATCCGGGTCGCAACGCACCATGTCTGACTACAACCAGGATACCTACACCGTGCGTCCGGCCATACAGCTTTACTGGTATCTCAAGCCGGACCTGTTGCTGGATGCGGAGGCTGGCTATGAATGGATGTCACAGGACTTCCAATCCGAAAACTTCCAGGTAAACCAGGTTTACATGCTGCTGGGATTGCGGAAACGGTTCTGAGCCGCCCGTGTTGCTCCTCGCTGCCGCGACCTGTCGATGCCGGAATGGCCTGATATGAAGATGAAATACGGACAATTGCTTTGCTCCCTGGCGTTAAGCCTGGTCTGCGCGTGCACCGCTCTGGCGGCAGATGAGGACAGCCAGGACCAGAAAATCCAGGCCATCAAACAGCAGTCCCTGGAACTGAACCGCGACCTGACCATTCTGGAGGAGGAATTGCTGTTCCCCAGGGAATCGCGCCTGGCAGTGTTCCTGTCATTGGATACCGGGAATTTTCTTTCCCTGGGTGAGGTCGCCCTGAACATTGACGGCAACCAGGTGGCGAGCTACCGGTACACACAGAAAGAGCTGGACGCGTTGCGCCGCGGGGGCACACATCGGCTTTATATAGGCAATGTGAAAGCCGGGGAGCATCAGCTGGTCGCCGTGTTTACTGGCCAGGGTTCCGAAGGCCGTAATTACCGCGGGTCGACCGAACTTACATTCGCAAAGACCAGCGGCGCGAGCAACCTGGAGCTGAAAATCATAAACTCCGCTGACGCCGGGCAACCTGAATTTGTGTTCAAGCAGGCCCCGGACCCGCCGCGCTACCGCACCGGGCTCTTTTACTATTTCCAACAGGACTATTTCAACGCACTGACCGAGCTGATGGCAGCGCGGCAACTCGAAGAATTGGGCGCACTCGGCGACCATGCCGAACTGTTGCGCGGCGGCGCAAGTCTGTCCTACGGCATGGAGACCGCTGCCGGGCAGATATTGGAGAAGCTGCTGGCTGAGCCCGGCTCATCGTCCGACCGGGACCGGGCCTGGTTCTATCTGGGCAAACTGGCCTGGGAAAGAGGTGCCCTGGATCGCTCCGCTGCAGCCCTCGACAGGATGGCGCCCACTTACCACGGGGAACTGGCACCGGAGGCAAACTACCTGCGCGCCTCGATCAGCCTGCGCCAGGGCAATGAACAACTGGCCGCCAGCTACGACACGCTGTTACCTGCAGATTCACCCTGGTTGTATTACCTTTTTTACAACCTGGGTGCCAGCCAGGCCGCCGGACAGGACTTGACCGGGGCGATCGACTATTTTGAGCGGGTCGTGCAGTCACCTTTGGCTACACCAGAAATGAAGGCCCTGCGCGACAAGGCGCTTACGGCATCCGGCTACGCGCACCTGGCCGCAAAAAACTACGAACAGGCGGTAGCGGACTTTGCCCAGGTGCGACTGGACAGTCCCCTGGTAGACCGCGCCTTGCTTGGCTACGGCTGGGCCTACAGCGGGACAGGTGATTACCGCTCGGCAATCGCTCCCTGGCAAGCGCTTGCGGGGCGTTCATTGATGAACGACAGCGTGCGCGAAGGGCTGCTGGCGTTACCTTATGCCCATGAAAAGCTCGGTCGGCGACGTACAGCACTGGAGCAGTATCGACGCGCGAGTGAAGTCTACGAGGCGGAATTGGCCAATGTGCAAGCTGCCGTAAAGGTGTTTCGCAACGACGAACTGTCGGTGCAACTGGATACGGCAGGCGAGACCTCGCAGGACTGGCAGAACGCACGGGGCATGTCACCCGGGGAAGACCACCTGCCGTACCTGGGCCACCTGATGACCAGGCACGACTTCGAGCTGGTTATGCAGGAGCTGCGAGACCTGCAGACCACGGCTAATTACCTGTCGGATGCGGGCCAGCGCCTGCAAGCGCTATACGCTGCGAACGAGTCGCCGCAGGCGAGGCTGCGCGTCCAGGCCTTGCAGGAGCGCGTGCGCTCCCAGGAGAAACAGGTGCAGGCCGAGTTGCATGATACCCGGGACCGTTTGCGCGAGCTGGCTGTCGCCGAACTGTACCAGCAGGCCGACAATCTGGAGCGGGCACTGGCGCAATCCCGCCTGGCAGTGGCGAGACTGTACGAGTCAGGCGACTCCGCGGTGCAGCGATGAATCGGCTGTGGCTCCTGTTGGTGGTGTTGCCGCTGAGCGCCTGCGGCGACCTTGCCGTGGTTACACAAACGCAGGAGGCTGCCCCGGCCGTGCCGCCGGCGGTAACTTTTCCTGACCAGGAGGAGCCGCCGGAGCGAGGTTCCCTCGAGGAAATGATGAAGCGCCATGCAGACGTACTGCAGGTCACCGCCAATAACACCGTCCGCTTGCAAGTGCAGCACAGTGAGGTCGATATTCATCCGGACGAAGACGAATTCGACATATTCGTGATCCAGCTTCTGCGCTCACTGCGAAAATACGAAGGGCGCGGGGGTTCCTCGGGGTTGACCCTGCAGGACCTCCAGCCGGTAACTTTACCCGACGATGACCAGAGCGTTCCTGAAACGGAGCCCGCCGCGCTGGCACAAGCTTACCGCGCTGTGCTGGAGACGAACGGTGATCCCGCGGTACGCCTGCAGGTTCAGCATCGCCTGGCGGATATCATGTCGCTGGAAGGCGAGGCGGCCTTGTCAGGGGAAGATGGAGGCAACGCCCGGGCATACTTTGCGGAATCAATCCGGGCGTATGAAACACTCTTGCAAGGCAATCCCGATTATCCATCCAATGACCAGTTGTTGTACCAACTGGCCAAAGCCCATGCACTAAGCGGAGCGAATGACGCTTCCATGGCTGCATTGGACCGCCTCGCTCGCGAATACCCCAATTCGCCCTATGTACCCGAGGTTGAGTTTCGCCGGGCGGAAAGCCTTTTCGCCGCGGCCGACTACGACCGCGCCGACCTGGCCTATACCCAGGTGATCGGCTACGGCGAGGTCACTCCCTACTACCGGAACGCGCTGTACATGCAGGGCTGGTCCAGGTTGAAACAGGGCGATTATCGCCGCGCGATCGAGCCATTGAGCAAGACGCTCGATCGCGTGATGCCGGCGGATAACAACATGGAGGCCATGGACCCGGGCGAGCGTGAGCTCGCCCAGGACTGCCTGCGCGCGCTGGCGGTCATATTCAGCCAGCTTGATGGCGCGCAGTCGATAAGCCAGGCCTACGAGCAAAGGGCGCTGCCCTCTTACCAGAAACTTCTGTACCTGCAGTTGGCAGATCTCTACCTGGCGCAGGAGCGCTATGGCGACAGTGCCGAAACCTTGAAGTCCTACCTTCGCAGGTTTCCCGATTCCACCGAGGCGCCCCGGGTCCAGTTGCGGGTTATAGAATCCTACAGGGCTGGCGGTTTTGCCGGTCTGGTGGCACAGGAAAAGCTGCTCTACCTCCAACGTTTTGCCATTGGCGGGCAGTACTGGCAGGGGATTGGGGATACCGAGCGGGCCGGGATAAGCAACTACCTGAAGCAATTTACCGGAGAACTGGCCAACTATCACCACGCGCTGGCGCAGCAACAAGCGGCACCTGGCGGCAAGCCGGCCGCGGCAAGGGAGCACTACCTGGCCGCGATAAACTACTACCGGGCGTTTATCGACAGCTTCCCGGAGGACGACCGGGTTGCCGACATGGGCTTCCTGCTTGGCGAGTGCCTGTTCGAGGTTGGCGACTACCCGGGAGCAATCAGTGCCTATGAGTGGGTGGCCTACGATGCCAGTGAAAATCAACGGGCAGCGGATGCCGCCTACGCAGCCCTGCTCGCCTATGAACGCCTGGCCCCGGAGGCAGGCACGCCGGGCGACCGCCAGCGGATTGCCAGCGAGCGCAGGTTTGCCGACACCTTCGCCATGGATCCGCGGACGCTGCCAGTGCTGGCGCACGTTGCCGACGCCCTGCTGCAGGAGGATGAGTTCAAGGAGTCCGCTGAGGTCGCAGCAGCCGTGATTGGCTGGCAGCCGGCGCCAGACGCGGGCCTTCTGACCGCCGCCCGGCTGGTACTGGCACACAGTCTTTTTGAAATGCAGCAGTACAGCGACGCGGAGCAGGCCTACCGGGACGCGCTGGCGGGCCTGAATCCGCAGGACGGGCGCTCTGCCGAGACCATCGAGCGGTTGGCGGCCAGTATTTACCGGCAGGGTGAAGCCGCCGCAGCTGCCGGCGACCCCAGGGAGGCGGCACAGCAGTTCGAGCGGGTAATATCGGCGGCGCCGTCATCCGCGACCCGCATCAATGCGCAGTTTGACGCGGCGCTGAACTATAAACAGGCTGGTGACCTGGAACTGGCCAACGACCTTCTGCTTGATTTTCGCAGCCGATTTCCAGGACACGCGCTGGCCGCCTCTGTCGGGGCGAATCTGGTGAGCAACTACGAGCAGTTGGCGCGCTGGCAGGCGGCCGCCGGCGAGCTTGACCGGATTGCCGGCGAGCAGCCGCAGGCAGATCGGCAGCGCCAGGCGCTGTATCTCGCGGCCGGGTATTACGACCGTTCCGGTGCAACTGAACAGGCCGTACAACGTTATCAGGATTACGTGAATCGCTGGCCCCAACCTTTCGACGCGCAGATGGAGGCAATGAATCGACTGGCGGAGCTGTACCAGAAGGCGGGGCAATCGCGTCAGCAGCGTGACTGGTTGAACAAAATCACCTCAGCACATGACCAGGCCGGCGCGGCGCAGTCCGAGCGCTCGCTGTACCTCGCGGCTTATTCCGCCAGCATTCTTGCCGACTATGAATATCAAAAGTTCACCGGGATCAAACTGAACTACCCGATCAAGGCGTCGCTCGACCGAAAGCGGACCGCCATGGAGCGCGCCGTGACGGCCTATCAGAAAACCGAAGCCTACGGTGTGCAGCAGTTCAGCACGCTGGCCACCTACCGTATGGGTCGCATCTACCAGCAACTGGGTGCCGACCTGATGCACTCCGATCGCCCGGATAACCTCGACGCAATGGCACTCGAGCAATACGAGGTACTGCTCGAGGAGCAGGCCTACCCCTTCGAGGAGAAAGCCATCGCGATTTATGAAACCAACACCCGAAGAAGCCACAAGGGGACATACGATGAGTGGGTACGTAAAAGCTTTTCTGCCCTGGGAGAACTGCTACCTGCGCGCTATAAGAAGCAGGAAAAAAGCGTCGGTTACAGCGGGGAGATTTACTGACTCCATGCGATGCGCCATAACCCAGTTGATATTGGTCCAGATGCTACTGATCGGGTGCGCCGCCCAGCCCGTGGCGGTCGTAACTGACACTCGTTCAACGCCCGACGCCATCCCGGCAGCCAGCGCCGGGAGTTACGACACCAATCCTTACTTGCAGGGGCGCCAGCCGGTTCCGGTAGACGCAGAGCATCGGTTTGCGCAGGCTCAGGTTTTGCTTGAGAAGGAAGACTGGCAGGGCGCGCTGCAGGAGCTGCAGGCGCTGGCGGATTCCTACCCCAGGCTGTCCGGGATTTCTCTCGACCTCGCGCTGGTGTACCGGCAACTGGGCGACGCCGAACAGGCCGGGCCCTGGTTCCAGCGCAGCATCACTGACAATCCGGGCAATATCGGCGCCTACAACGAGTACGGCATTTTCCTGCGCGAACAGGGCCAATTTGCCGAGGCGGAGGCAATTTACCTGCTGGCACTGGCCCGATGGGAGGCCTCAGCCGATACCCATCGCAATATCGGGATTTTGTATGACCTGTACCTGGGCGACCCGCAAAAGGCGCTGCAACACTATCATCGTTACCAGGTGCTCACCGGCGCGACAGACTCCGAGGTGACCGGTTGGATCGTGGACCTGGAGGGCAGGCAGCCGCCGGGTGACGAGAGGGCACAGTCATGAGAAGGAAACGACTCTTACCATTATTTTCCGCACTGTACCTGGTGAGTTTGGCAGCCCCCGGTCAGGAGCCGGATATCACCTTGCACAGTACGGTCAGTGGTAACCGGGAACAGCCCAAAGTGATGTACATCCTGCCCTGGCAGCAAGCGGCCGCCATGGAAATCGAGCAGGATTTCAATACCCGATTGGAGGGTGACCTCTTCGAACCGCTCGACCGGGATGAGTTTATACGAGAGTTGAATTACCAGGCAACGATTAACCCCGCGCCGATCGAAGGCGCGGATTAGCCGTTGGAAGCGTTTTAAGACACTGATTAAAAAAGAGGAAACATACGATGGAGTTCTATCAACTGACAGTCCGCTTTTTTCAAAACGGGGGTCCCTTCATGTACCCGATCGCCACTGTATTGGTGGTCGGACTGGCTATTGCGATAGAGCGCTGGCTGGTGCTGACCCGCGCGCGCTTTGCCAACCGCCGCGCCTTCGACTCGGCCATGGCGCTGGTGAGACAAAAGGATTTTGCCGGGGTGATAAGCACCGGCACCCAATCCAATGTCCCCATGTCGCGGATAGTCGCCGCCGGTATAGCAAGGTTTGCCGGTAATACCCGGCGTGATGATATCGAGTCTGCGATGGAAGAGGGGATCATGGAGGCCTTGCCTCGGCTCGAAAGGCGCACCCAGTACCTGGCGACCCTGGCCAACGTGGCGACACTGCTCGGACTGCTGGGCACCATCGTCGGTTTGATCTCGGCATTTACTGCCGTAGCTGATGCGGCCGCGGCGGAAAAAGCGAGCATGCTGTCGAGTTCGATTTCAGTGGCGATGAATACCACAGCCTTCGGCCTTATCTCAGCTATCCCGTTGTTGTTGCTGCACGCGGTGCTACAGACCAAGACCACGGAAATAGTTGATAGCTTTGAGATGGCCAGTGTCAAAGTACTCAATACCCTCGCCGATGTGGGCGCGCTCCCCGCGCAAACCCGAATGACCGATTAGGACATGGTCATGAGTAGAAGAAGACGTTTCCGCGCCCGCGAAGCCGAACTGGACATCACCGCGTTCATGAATCTTATGATCGTGCTCGTGCCGATACTTCTGTTGGGCATGGTGTTTTCCCGCATTGCTGAAATCGAGGTTGC
>JAOUDU010000712.1 GCA_029859085.1 Gammaproteobacteria bacterium
CGGGCGGGATTTTCGCGGTCCGCCCGCCGACCATGTCATCGCAGAGTATAATCCTGATCGGCAGAAAATAGGCAGAGCACCAGGACAGAGAAGCACGGCGGAACCAGGCCGGTTTCAGCGCATTTCCAGCGATTTTTCCAGCAGGATTTTAAGGGCCAGGAGTTCAAAGTGGCGCTTGGCGGTGATCGCGTAAAAGCGTTCCACCACGTTCTCCAACACACAGTACTTCTGCAGTTTGCCGCTCTGCAGCTCATCCTGCACCACCACTTCCGGCACTATCGCCAGGCCGCCCGAGTCCCGCGCCAGCAGGCGCAGCATCGCCATATCGTCGACCTCCGCATACGGGTCGACTTCAATTCCGTGTCCTTCGCACAGCAGGTCGAACTGGCTGCGGATTTCGCTGCCCGGTCCCGGCAGCAGCAGCGGCAATCGCCCCAGGTCGCGCGGGAAACGGAACTGCTTCGCCGGCTTCCCCGGTGGCCCGACGATACAGACCCCCTGTTCGGCGATCTGCTGGCAGCGCCAGGGTGTGGATGCATCTGCCGCCACCGCGCGGTTGGAGAGAATCAGGTCGAGTTTGTGCACGCGCAATAGCTCCAGCAGTTCCTCGAGGCTGGCCGAGCGTATCTCCAGTTTCACCTCCGCCTGGCCGATCACCGGGCGCAGGAAATTCTCCTGGAAATTGCGCGACAGGGTCGCCACCGAACCGATGCGCAGGCGCTGCAGGCGCTGCAGCTCACCGCTTTCCGTCAGGGCCAGCAGTTCATTGCCGAGGCTGAAAATGCTCTCGGCATACTGCAGTACCAGGTGGCCCACCTCCGTCAGGCGCAGCGATCGCCCGTCCCGGGAGAACAGTTCCTGTCCGAGCTGCTCCTGCAGCTGCCGGATCTGTGACGACAGGGCGGACTGCGAGACGTGCAATTTCTGCGCCGCGCGGGTCAGGTGGCCTTCCTTTGCAACCATCCAGAAATAGTAGAGGTGATGAAAGTTGAGCTGCCTCATAATAAGTTCTCAAAATAAGAACGATTATATAGAAACAATATATTTTACAAAAGTGTTGCGTCGATTCAGGATTGCCGTGTCCAGATTAGCTACGCGGAAACCCGCAGGGGGCGCACATGACGGAAATCTTTGGTGGCTGGTTGTTACCGGTCATATACGCAACGGGCTGTGTGCTGGTGTTCGGTCGCTCGCAGCAGCACTGGAAGATCGCGCAACTCACTGCAACCGCGGCGCTGCTGGCGACGTTCGGCGCCGCGCTGGTGGCCCTGGTGTGGTCGCAGCTCGCGCCGGTCGCGGTAGACGCGGTGGGGTTGACAGCGGCTCTGCTGGTGGCGCTGCTGGGCTGGGTCATCATCAACTACTCATCGCGCTACCTGGCTGGCGAGCGCGACCAGGTGCGCTTTGTGCGGGCCATGCTGTGCACCCTGGCGGCGGTCGGCGTGCTGGTCGTCAGCCGCCACCTGGTGGTGATCGTGCTGGCCTGGACCGGCACCAGCCTGGGCCTGCACCACCTGCTCACCTTTTATCGCGAGCGCAAGGCGGCCCAGGTCGTCGCGCACAAGAAATTCCTGGTCAGCCGCCTGGCGGAGGTGTGCCTGGTAGCGGCCCTGGTGTTGGTTTACCTGGGTGCGGGTACGCTCAGCCTGGACGGCCTGGGCGCCTTTCTCTCCGGTGTTCAGGAGTTGCCGGCACCGCTGCACGCCGCGGCAGTGCTGTTCGCCCTGGCCGCCATCCTCAAAACCGCCCAGCTGCCCCTGCACGGCTGGCTCATCCAGGTGATGGAAGCGCCAACACCGGTTTCGGCACTGCTGCATGCCGGTGTGGTTAATATCGGGGGCCTGGTCCTGATCCGCCTGGCGGAGCTGGTTTCGCGGGCGCCCGTCGCCCAGTCTGCGCTGGTGGTGGTGGGCAGCATCACCGCGGTGCTCGCGGGGCTGGTCATGCTCACGCGCATCAGTATCAAGGTGCGGTTGGCCTGGTCGACCTGCGCACAGATGGGCTTCATGCTGATGGAGATAGGCCTGGGCCTGTACGAACTGGCGTTTCTGCATCTGGTGGCGCACTCGCTGTACAAGGCTCACGCCTTCCTCAGTGCCGGCGAAACGGTGGGCCTGGCGCGCAAAAATGACTTGCTCGAACCCGCTCGCGCCGCCCAGTCGCCCCTGTGGTATCTGGGCGCCGTCGCCGTGAGC
>JAOUDU010000713.1 GCA_029859085.1 Gammaproteobacteria bacterium
CGCCCGGGAGCGACGCACCGCATTGGAAACCGCGATGACGGCCTCATCCTGGCCCACCACGCGGGCGTGCAGGGCCGACTCCATCCGCAGCAGTTTCTCCCGGTCGCCCTCCATCATCTTGGACACGGGTATCCCGGTCCAGCGGGAGACCACCTCGGCGATCTCCTCCTCCGTCACCTTGTTGCGCAGCAGCACGTTATCCCGGCTTTCCGACTCCTGGGCCAGGGCCAGCTGCTTTTCCAGCTCGGGCATGCGGCCGTACTGGAGCTCCGACATACGGGTCAGGTCGCCGGCGCGGCGGGCGGTTTCCAGGTCCAGTTTGGCCTGCTCCAGGTCGCTCTTGATCTGGGCGGCACCCTGCACCGAGGCTTTCTCCGCCTTCCATATCTCCTCCAGGTCGGAAAACTCGCGCTCGACCTTCTCGATCTCCTTGTTCAGCAGTTCCACCTGCTTGAGCGCCGCCGCGTCGGTATCCTTCTTCACCGCCTCCCGCTCGATCTTGAGCTGGATAAGCCGCCGTTCCAGCTTGTCCATCACCTCCGGCTTGGAGTCGATTTCCATGCGGATGCGGCTCGCCGCCTCGTCCACAAGGTCGATGGCCTTGTCCGGCAACTGGCGGTCGGTGATATAGCGCTGGGACAGCTTGGCCGCGGCGATTATCGCACTGTCAGTGATATCCACCCCGTGGTGTACCTCGTAGCGCTCCTTCAGCCCCCGCAGGATCGCGATGGTATCCTCCTCGTTGGGCTCATCAACCAGCACCTTCTGGAAGCGCCTTTCCAGCGCGGCGTCCTTCTCCACGTACTGGCGGTATTCGTTCAGGGTAGTGGCGCCGACGCAGTGCAACTCGCCCCGCGCCAGGGCGGGCTTGAGCATATTGCCCGCGTCCATCGAGCCCTCGGCCTTGCCGGCGCCAACCATGGTATGCAATTCGTCGATGAACAGGATGATCCTGCCCTCCTGCTTGGAGAGCTCGTTGAGCACGGCCTTGAGCCGCTCCTCGAAGTCGCCGCGGAACTTGGCGCCCGCCAGCAGCGCACCGAGGTCCAGCGAGAGAATCCGCTTGTCCTTGAGCCCCTCCGGCACCTCGCCGTTGATCACCCGCTGGGCCAGGCCCTCGATGATGGCGGTCTTGCCCACCCCGGGCTCGCCGATCAGCACGGGGTTGTTCTTGGTGCGGCGCTGCAGCACCTGGATGGTGCGGCGGATCTCGTCATCGCGGCCGATCACCGGGTCGAGCTTGCCCTGTTCGGCCCGCTCGGTGAGATCGATGGTGTACTTGTCCAGCGCCTGGCGGGACTCCTCGGCCTCGGGGTTGCTCACGGCCTCGCCGCCGCGGACCTGGTCGATGGCGGCTTTCAGCGCGGCCGGCGTGATCTTGCTGGCTTTCAGCAATTCCCCCGCGGAGGTTTTGCTCTCCAGCATGGCCAGCAGGACCAGCTCGCTGGAGATATAGGTGTCCCCTCCCTGCTGGGCCAGTTTGTCGGCGACATTGAGGATCTTGCCCAGGTCGTTCGAGAGGTGCACGTCGCCACCGGTGCCGCTGACGGTAGGCAGCGCCTCCACCGCGGACTTCACTCCTGTTACCAGGCCGGCAACATTTGCCCCCGCCTTCTGCAGCAGCGGCCGGGTCGAGCCGCCCTTTTGTTCAAGCAGCGCACTCAGCAAATGCACCGGCTCGATAAAATTGTGATCCTTGCCGAGGGCAAGGGACTGGGCGTCCGCCAGGGCCGACTGCAGCTGGTTCGTCAACTTGTCCATTCTCATCCGATTCAATCTCCTTCACGGCCCGCCACCAATTGCGACGAGGCCAATTTCAATGCTTAACTAAATGGGGGCGAATACCCCCAATTCAAGCACGGACTTGGCGGCAGGAGCGGGGCAGATGGCAGAAAATCAGGCGGGGTTGATCAGGATCAAGCTGGCCATCCGCCCTGTCTGGCCGTCGCGGCGGTAGGAGAAGTACTGTTGCGGGCTGGAAAACGTGCAGTCGTCCCCGCCATAGACGGCGACAGGACCCAGGGCGGACAGGCGCAACCTCGCCAGGGCGTATAAATCCGCGAAGAAGTGCCCGGGGGTTCCCCCGCCCGGGATGAAGCAATCCAGGGTTGCCGCCCGCCGGGCGGATGGCGCGGCCGCCAGGAAGCCGGCCCTGACCTCCGGCCCCACTTCAAATGCCCGGGGCCCGATGG
>JAOUDU010000714.1 GCA_029859085.1 Gammaproteobacteria bacterium
CACATGTCCCAGTAAACGTTGGGGGCGTAGACGCGCCCGGCACTGCTCAGGCACAAGACAATAAAAAGGCCGATCGTATAGGGTCGGAAATAGTTCAAAATTACCCCGCGGGGATGGTTTGGGTAGCCTCGACAGGCGAGAGTAAAGCGGGTTTGAATGGAGGCGAACGCAGGCAGGGCTACTGGATACCGGGGGTCGCAAGAGCGAAATGGCGCGGAGAGTATACCATACTATCCCTGTGGTTTTCCGATGGATTGCCGCACTGGAATCGGCGCACCCCGAGGGCGCGGCCGCAACGCCCTCAACGCACCTGCCTGTGCCAGTTGCTTACCAGCTTCTCCACGCTGATTTGCCGACCGCCGTCGCGCCACTTGCCGGCATAGTCGATGTCAGTTGAGTTGGGCGGCGGGTCCGGTATGTCGACTTTGAAAACTACAGGCATGGGGACTGCCTCGCCGAGCGCTATTGCCTCGCCCTTTGACAGGGAAGTCAGTGCGGAAAAAGTACCGCGCGCGGCCTCGGGCACCATTGCCCGCATGTAATCCTGGTCTTCGGGGTTCGAAATGCGCAGGCAGATGAACGAACTGCACTGGGCCAGCACGGTCTCCGAGACATCGTGCGGTCGCTGGCTCACGATGCACAGGCCGACACCGTATTTCCTGCCGTTCTTGGCTATCCGCTCCATCGCGCGCCGGGCCTCCCTGAAGCGCGGATTTTCCTCCCGGGGAATATACTCGTGCGCCTCTTCGCAGATCAGGAAAATCGGGAACTCCCGGCACAGCGGATTCCAGAAATTGAACTCGTACGCGAGTCGGCCGATCTGGGCGGTCACCATCGGTACCACGTCGAACGGGACGGCGCTGAGATCCAGGACAGTCACGTTGGCATTGGGTTCGCCCAGGCCGACGATATCCTTCATCATGTCGGTCAGGGATTCAGTGGAGGTTCGCATCCTGGGCTTCATCAGGAAGTCGTAGCGCGTGTCATTGAGCATGCTGTAGAGCCGCACCAGCATCTGGTTGAATTTGCCGTGAAGCGGCGACATCGTCTTGCCGAAATTGGTGGTCTCGGAGTTGGTCTGCTTGACCAACTCGGTAAATTCCTCCATCGAGTAGTACACCGGGGAGTCAACCGTGATGTGCCCCAGATCGAGGTGAGTATTGGTGTCCCGCTTCAGCTTCATCAGGATCGAGCGCAGGAATGAAATTTGAATTGACGCGTGTTCATCCGCCGGGTCGATGATCAGGTCGCACAATTCCGAATAGGTCAGAAGCCAGTAGGGAAATTCCACCTCGTGCGCATTCAGGCTGCGCACTTTATCGGCTGGGAAAGGTGAACTGAAGCTGATGCCGTCGACTTCCTTGGCGCCGTATTCCCCGTGCGTATCGAGCAGGATGATGTGAGCTTCAGGCATGCTGCGCAGTGCCGATTGCACCAGGCTGGTTACGGTCCATGACTTACCCGAGCCGCTTTGCCCCAGCACCGCCACGTGACGGCCGAAAAACGCGGAAGCGTCCAGGTGTACCTCGACGGACTCGAAGGAGGCCAGGTGACCTATCCTGTAACCGACGTCACTGTGTGCCGAGAAAATACGTTTCAGCTGCTCATGTGAAAGCAACTGAATCTCATCGCCGATGTTGGGGAAGCGAGAGACACCCTTGGTGAATACGCCGAGAGCGCTGAGTTCGCCCAGGGGTACAAGGCGGACCATGTGTACCGCGTGACCCTGCCTGTCGGCGACGCTGTAGCTGCGTTCGACCATGACCAGGGTTTGGAAATTGTGCTGTTTCACGCACAGGTAGGAACCCACCTGCCCGATTTTTACCCCGTTGGTGCCGGAGGCGCTGTCGCTCAGCAGCGCATCGCCTTCGGAAACCAGTCTTGCGGTCAGGTATTCCCCGGTAACATCGACCAGGAGTCCAATCCGTGTGCCCGTTTCTGTCTGCATCCCTGTATTCGCTCCCCGATCTCGTTGCACCGGTCCGTCGCTGCGCTATTGGCAGGTTCGGGCTCCCCTGCTGGCCGATCGCCAGCGCTGGTCCGGTTTTCCCAGTTGTCCGCTGCTGCAGTGGTATCAATTACATAACGGAAACAGCAGTCAAGAGAAGGCAAATAGTCAGGATTCAGGCAAAAAATGCAGTTTTTTGCGGCGGGGTCGTCACTGTACGGGCTTAACGCGGCAGATATCCGC